>NZ_VOZH01000055.1:0-13072 GCF_013419875.1 Acinetobacter sp. YH12049
GAAAATGTATATCGTTGGCAGAAGAAATTATTTAGACCAATTATCAAAAGCTTCATTGATGACTTTATTCTCGATAAAAATCATCTGCTACCACAGAGAATCTTTAAATAATAGTGCGTAAGTCCTAGCCAATTCATCTCAAATACACATTTTTTTACGAAACTGACTATGAAACAGCAAATTAGCGAGACTTAGACAAGCAAACTGATTCGAACAACATGTATACATTTGGTATCTATGTCTTGATTTTAACTGCAATATTTGTTGCTTTAGAGCATAGTAAATTTATATAAATGAATCGTATACTCAAGTGAAATCGACTTTTTGTTTACGATGACAATAAAGAATAAGGAGCACGTCATGAGTTTAGTTGTACCTGCTGAAAAAACAGATGCCGTACAAGCCGAAACCGACCGAGTCGAACGCATTCTGGTTGTCGATGATGATGTGCGTCTACGCACCCTCTTACAACGCTTCCTAGAAGATAAAGGTTTTGTGGTCAAAACCGCACATGATGCGACTCAGATGGATCGTCTGTTGCAGCGGGAACTCTTTTCCCTGATTGTGCTCGACTTTATGTTGCCTGTTGAAGATGGCTTGAGTATTTGTCGCCGTCTGCGCCAATCTAGCATCGATACCCCAATCATTATGCTGACCGCTCGTGGTAGCGATTCAGACCGTATTGCAGGACTTGAAGCCGGTGCAGATGACTATTTACCAAAACCATTTAACCCGAATGAGCTATTAGCTCGTATTCGTGCGGTACTACGTCGCCAAGTGCGTGAAGTACCTGGCGCACCAAGCCAACAAATGGAAGTGGTGTCTTTTGGTCCTTGGTCACTCGACCTATCTACACGTACCTTAACCCGTGAAGGTCAAGTCGTCACATTGACGACAGGTGAATTTGCCGTACTCAAAGCATTAGTTCAACACCCGCGTGAACCACTGACACGCGACAAGTTAATGAATCTTGCTCGTGGTCGTGAATGGGGCGCGATGGAACGTTCAATTGACGTTCAGGTTTCTCGCCTACGTCGTTTGGTTGAAGAAAACCCAGCACGTGCACGCTATATCCAAACTGTTTGGGGCGTGGGTTATGTCTTTGTTCCAGATGGTGCTGAATAAGCCAAATAAATAGTAATAAAAAATTCCGCCGTTCATTAGGCGGAGTCTTTTCATTGAATTTTGAATTTATCCAATAACCTGTGGTTCGCCTTACTTTTGTTTCGGCAAAAGTAAGCAAAACCATTGTCATACGCAAAACTCGTCTCATTTCTGCTTCATATCAGAATCATCGCAGAAACATAATCTATTCCATGCTTCCTGCCTCGAACAGTTGCGTATGACCTGAACGCGTATCCAACAGGGTTAATTGATCTCACACTCTAAAATTTACTCTAGGGATATAGCGTGAAACTCGAACCCATCGACCCACAGGAATTTACCGACTACGTTACCTACTCCGAAAAAAAACGGACACCTTGGGAACGCTTCCTCGATAAAATCAAACCCCGCTCTGCAGCCATGCGGACCACCGTATTGGTCTTATTTGTGGTGTTTTTTAGCCTGTTTATGTCCTTATGGTTCTTTTGGCGCACACTCTATTTACCCGAAATTCAACAACATGCTCGTTACCTCGCGGTCGAGCTTGAAATCATTAACAATCCTGATTTACGGATTTTTCATAACAATGCCGAAGTGGATGTCGACGACTGGATGCGCAACCGTGTCGGGATCGAATATGTGACCGATCCGAAAGAATTCCCCAATGTCAAAGACAAAGTCATTGCAGAGTTCTTTACCAATCAAATTGAAAAGAAACTGGCCAAAGAAATGCGCATTGATAATGCGACCGTGTATTTCCAATTTAAACCTGACCCACGCATCTGGATTCAAACTCCAGAAATGAATGGCAACTGGGTTCGCGAGCCTTTAAAAACCTATGCCAACTATAGCGCAGAGCTGATTTTAGGCTGGTTATTGGGTATTCCGCTGATTGCTGGCATCATTATCTTAACCTTGGTTCGTCAGCTCAACCGTCCGCTAAAACGTTTACAAGATGCGGCCAACAACTACAGTAAACACGGCACTGCCCCTTATTTAGAAACCAACCATGGGCCGCAAGAAATCCGTGAAGTAAACCAAGCCTTTAACCACATGGTCTACACGCTGGAACAAACTGAACGTGATCGTCGCATCATGTTGGCCGGTATTTCCCACGATTTACGTACTCCGCTGACCCGTATTCGACTCAGTGCAGAAATGATGCCTGATGATGACTTTTTAAAAGAAGGTTTGATTTACGATGTTGAAGACATGGATGCGATTCTGAATCAGTTCATTTCGTATATGCGTGACGGTTCAGATGAAGTTCCGCAAGATACTGATTTAAATGCGCTATTGCAGGAATTAGTGATTCAATTTAAACCTTTAGATATTCGCTTTGAACCTCAAGACTTGCCCGTTATTCAAGCACGCAGCCTATCGTTAAAACGGCTGATTGGCAATTTAATCAATAATTCAAAACGCTATGGTGCCGAGCCGATTGAACTGTCTACCGAATATGAAGGCGACCATATTCAAATTCGCGTTGCCGATAATGGCGAAGGAATTCCTGAAGACCAAATTGAAGACCTGATGCAACCTTTTGTACGCGGTAATGATGCACGTACCATTCAAGGCAGTGGCCTCGGTTTAGCCATTGTAAAACGTATTGTGGATATTCACGAAGGTCAACTTTCAATTCACAATCGAGCAGAAGGTGGACTCGAAGCGATCATTTCTTTACCACTGCAAAAACTCGAAAATGATGAAATATTAAACAACAGTCCATTGGAAAAAATTAAGCAAAGTTTAACTGAACGCTTTTAACAAGCGTTCAAAAAAGCAACGAACAGTTTTGTTTAAGCTTTAACCATTGATATTTTTAACTTTATTATTCAGTGGTTTAAAAAACATAATAAAATCTTATACCCACATTTTTTCAAAAAATTAGACCTTAGCCTAACAGGTATGCAAAATGGCTTTTTTGATCGGTACAATCCGTATCAGTTTTGAGAATTTCACGAGAGTATATGATGTCTTTAGATCGCATCCGTTTAGCTGCCCTTCACGACAAAGTTATCAGCGCAGAAAAAGCTGCTGAATTCATTCAGGATGGTATGACGGTAGGTATGAGTGGTTTCACACGCGCAGGTGAAGCGAAAGCTGTACCTTTAGCGTTGGTTCAACAGGCTCATGCTAATCCTCTTAAAATTACCCTAATTACTGGCGCGAGCTTGGGTAACGATTTGGACAAAAAATTGACTGAAGCAGGTGTTCTTGCTCGTCGTTTACCGTTCCAAGTAGACAATACATTACGTAAAGCCATCAACAAAGGCGAAGTGATGTTCATCGATCAGCATTTGTCTGAAACAGTTGAACAAATGCGTAACCTTCAGCTTAAAAAGCCTGATGTGGCAATTATTGAAGCTGTTGCGATCACTGAAGATGGTGGCATCATCCCTACAACTTCTGTAGGTAACTCTGCAAGCTTCGCAATTTTTGCTGAAAAAGTGATTGTTGAAATCAACACCAACTTAAGCCCAGCATTCGAAGGCTTACACGATATTTATATCCCAACATATCGTCCAACACGTCAAGCGATTCCATTGACTCATGTTGACGAACGTATTGGTACACATGCAATCAACATCGATCCTTCAAAAATCGTAGGTATCGTATTTAACAACGAATTGCATGACTCTCCATCTACAGTGACTGCACCTGATGATGAAACTCAAGGTATTGCTAACCACCTGATCGCTTTCTTTGAAAAAGAAGTAGAAGAAGGCCGTTTACCGAAAAACCTTGGTCCATTACAAGCAGGTATCGGTTCAATTGCAAACGCAGTATTGACTGGTCTTAAAGATTCTAACTTTGAAGACTTGATCATGTACTCTGAAGTACTTCAAGACTGTACATTTGAATTGATCGACGCAGGCAAAATGAAATTTGCTTCAGGTTCTTCAATTACGCTTTCTGCTAAATATGGCGAAAAAGTATTTAATAACCTTGAACAATACAAAGACAAACTTGTATTACGCCCACAAGAAATTTCGAACCACCCAGAACTTGTACGTCGTTTAGGTATTATCGGTATCAACACAGCGCTTGAGTTTGATATCTACGGTAACGTGAACTCAACTCACGTTTGCGGTACAAAAATGATGAACGGTATCGGTGGTTCAGGTGACTTCGCACGTAATGCACACTTGGCGATCTTCGTGACTAAATCAATTGCAAAAGGCGGCGACATTTCTTCTGTTGTTCCATTTGCTTCTCACATTGACCATGCTGAACACGACGTTGACATCTTAGTTACTGAACAAGGTCTTGCTGACTTACGTGGTCTTGCTCCACGTGAACGTGCTCGTGCAGTAATCGACAACTGTGCTCACCCTATGTACCGTGATGCGCTAAATGATTACTTCGACCGTGCATGTGCGAAAGGTGGTCAAACACCTCACCTTCTACGTGAAGCATTGTCTTGGCACATCAACTTCGAAGAGAACGGCCACATGTTAGCTGCTCAACCTGAAGTGAAAACTGCTTAATTGACAGTGAAATGAAAAACGCTCTTCGGAGCGTTTTTTTATGGCTTTTATTTTTCAATATGACTTATCAAGTCTGCAAAACTCGACTAATCTAAATTGGTCAAAATACATGCTAAAACAAAAATTATGTTTATTATCCGCCCCTATCTCGAATCTGATTTAGATGAAGTGATTGCACTTTGGGAACTGTGTGATCTGACCCGTCCATGGAATAACCCTGAAATTGATATATTTCGAAAATTGGCTCAACGTGACCAACTATTTTTATTGGCTGTCAAAGATGATCAATTAATCGCAACTGTCATGGGTGGCTATGATGGACACCGAGGCTGGGTCAATTATCTTGCCGTACATCCACATTTTCAGCGAAATGGCGTCGCTACCGCCCTCATTCAGCAATTAGAAAAACGCTTAATTGCTTTAGGTTGCCCCAAACTTCAATTACTGATTCGCCAAGACAACATTGACGTACAAAATTTTTATGAACAATTGGGCTATGAAGAGGTTGAGGTAATTTGTTTGGGTAAACGTTTAATCACGGATTAGTGGCCAGACAAATCTTCGGTCAAGCCTTGTATCAACATCAAAAAAATTCGACATTGCGCCATCGAAACAAAAATGGATTGCATTGCTTGGCTTTAAATTTTAGGATTTGCCCCCATCATTTTCCCAGAATATAGAAAAGAGATTTCCCATGCGTGTAGATATCTGGTCAGACGTGGTTTGCCCATTTTGTTATATTGCGAAAAAACGCCTTGAAGCTGCTGCCGAAGAATCGGGTGTAGAACTTGAAGTGTTTTGGCATAGCTATCAACTTGATGCAGATGCGCCCGCTCGCCTAGAAATTTCCAATACTGAACGTCTGGCTCAAAAATATGGCCGTAGTATTGAAGAAGTAGAGGAAATGCAGCGCAATATTGCCGAAATGGCAAAAGCTGAAGGTATTGAATTTAACTGGCAAAAAGCCAATTCAGGCAATACTTTCAACGCGCACCGCTTGATTCATCTTGCACAAAGCAAAGGTCTCGGTAGTGAAGCCAAAGAAACTTTCTTCTATAGCTATATGACGCAAGGCTTGGCCATTGGTGAACGTGAAACCTTAGAAGACGTTGCATCTCGTATTGGTCTAAACCCTGTTGAAGTCGATGACTTATTAGACTCAGATGAATTTGCTGATTTCGTCAAATACGACGAAGAAGTAGCACGCGATCAACTTAAAGTTACGGGTGTACCGTTCTTTGTATTTGAGCAACGCATTGCTTTAGCTGGCGCTCAACCGAAAGACGTGTTTAAACAAGTGATGGACAAAGCTGCGGAACTTCCTGAACTTGCTCCTACACCTGTATGTAATGATGAAAGCTGTGAAACGCCTGAAAAATAATTCAGCGTGTTCAAACAAAAATCCCCGAACTTCGGGGATTTTTTATGATCAGTTTTTAACATCAATAAAATGAAACTTATTCCACCAAGAAGCTGATTTTTAAGTTCACTCGATATTCTGCAATTTTATTGTCTTTCACCACGACTTTTTGTTCATTAATCCATGCACCCTGAACGTTTTTCACAGTTTCAGTGACTTTATTAATTCCCGTTTGAATTGCATCTTCAAAACTTTTTGTGCTACTTGCATTTACTTCAACGACTTTAGCAACAGACATTGTATTTATCCTCATTGTTATGATTTTGAATCTTCATCATATGATTAAGTCGCTTATTTTGGTTATTTTTTAAACATCAAAACAGCAAAATATTACATGTCTTACACAGGAGTGAATTCCACTTCGAGGGATTACAAACTGACCATCATTTATTACATGCTTTCTGTTTAAGCTGCGGTCGCTTCCGATTAGGCTAAAAGCTTCATTCTTCTAATGATCATGCTCGGGAGTAATGTCATGACAATTGAACCTCAAGTAACTTCTGCTGAAACCGATCTATCTACCAATACAACCCCTCAAGCAACCGCCAACGAGTCGCAAACAGGGAAGAATAGCTTTCTCTCGCGTTTTTCTCCGACCGTCAAAGGTGCTGCGATCGGTGCTGTTGCAGGCAGTATTTTGCCCGTTTTTGGCACGATCAGCGGTGCCATTATTGGTGGTATCGCAGGCAAAGTCTATGAAAAGAAATGTGCCAAACATTCATAGATTTTTCATCTTTATCTGAGTGATACAACGCTGTCACTCAGCCACCAAAAGCTCTCTAGAGCAATAACTCTAATGGATTGTTTTATATAAATATTAATTCATACCGTTTATCTTGCGTTGCCGAATCGATCATTTTTAATTGATTATTTTTTGATATTATTTTCACATAAATTCAAGTGATTAATTTTCTCCCTGACTCATTTTTTGAGTCACTAATGATTGATAGGAATACACAAATGAACGCAATCAAATATGCTATGGCTGTTGCTGTGATGGCGCTTTCTGCAACTGTTTCTGCACAAATCGTTTATGTACCAGATTTTCCAGTAAAAAAAGCTGTGACTGCTGAAACTGCCAATGCAGATAACAAAGCACCTGCTGCAAATACAACTAAAGTTGTAACAAACACAGAAAAAAAAGCATAATTTTTAGCTGATTTTTCCATAAAAAACCGATGGCTCCCACCATCGGTTTTTTATTTTATGTGCCTTTACTTTGGGCTTTATTCTTTACTTAACATTAAAAATGAACATCTAAAAGCGCTCGATCGCTGATGATGACTTCAAAAAAATTGATCAAACCATACCGCTATATCTTTTGCAAAACCTATCTTTAAGCTAATGATTTGGTATTATTTTTAAACAAAATGCGCATTAATTGTCATATTTAACGCTTAATTTGTAGAAGCTGACATTTATTTCCATGTTTTTTTAATGAAATCTCTATAATCAAATGAACTAATCGACTTCTTTATTTTTAAATTTACATTGTCCTATGCAAGAACTTCAGGCACTGATACAAGGAAAAATTTCACCGCAGGTCATAGATATTGAGCACCTGATTGAATTGGCCAATACATATCGAAACCCGAATTCGGCTGAATATAAATTAGTAGAACTTGCAACCAATATTGTATTGGCTAAATATTTAGAAAAAGCACAAAAAGTCCTTTAGGAAGTGGACAAATGAATTTACAAGACAAAGTACAATTAATAAAAGAAATCCATGTACTGACCCATCAACTTGAACATCGTGCTTTGAGTTTTTATGAAACTGCGCTTTCTAAACGTCGGATTCATGAAATTTTTGCCTTATGCGATGAACCGATTTTTCAAAAGCAAATATTAAGTTATCGTGCATTAACTAAGCCACAAATGGCTGCCACTGAATTTTCCAAACAAACGCCATATTCATTGTTATTTCGTGGCTATTTTAACCATGATGCTGCACTTGAAAATGCTTTATATCAATATCCAGAGATGGGTTGGGCCTTGCTGCATGACCATGAATTAGGTTGGCAAGTGTGGATGATTCCAGCCAAACAGCGCACGGCTTTACTCAGTGAATGGGGCAATTTTAACGAATGCTATGATTGGTTAATTGAACAACAACAGCTATATAAATGTTTAATCAGTGATACCGATCTAAGTCTACATACCTTACGCCTAAAGGATGAAATCATTACAGCGCCAAGCTGTGTTGCCGCAAGTGTGGACGACCTACTGCCAATTGAAGCGATAAATAAAGACGGTTCTGTCGATCTAGATCATTGCGATAAGCAAATCAATGAAGCGGATACGTTGCTTGATAACTCAAATACAAATAAACCGGAGCTTTCTGCACCTGATACCGTTCCTCTTGTTCTAATTGAGCAGCCAACACATGCGCCATCGGAGGAACATCTCAACTCGACAATGGCAGGCGTTGAACTTCCTGAACAGGTTCAAATCGCTCAATATGCCGCTCGCGTTCAAACGCTGCAAAACATCGATGCGCAATTGGCCTTGTATGAATTGCAGTTTATAGATCAGCCTGAACTCACAACGCAACTTGATGTTCTATTGCATACGACAGATGGTACAGATTGGAAAAACCAGCCACTGTATTTAGCAGAGCAAATCAATACCGAAGGTCGCTTCATCAAATATCTCTTGTTGTTTGGTGCTCAAACGCAAATGGAAGCCATTCGACTCTCTCAGCTGTTTTGCCAACAACATCAACATGAACTTGCTGCGATTAAAGTCATGACATGGGACAATCTAGAGCAACTCTGTGCTGCACCTGATCAGCTCTATCAACAGTCTCAGCATGCTGAAATGATTTGGTCGCAAAACGACTATTATCCATTTATCCCGGCACAGTTAATTCATACGCAAAAATTCATTCATTTTGATGAACCTGAACCGACGCTACATACCCCGCTGTTATTATTACAAGAACGTCAAAAAATACGTTTAATCCACGGTCAAAAACGCCTGACTCTATCGCGTACTGAACAAGCCCTTCCCTATTTGATCCTCCATCGACAGCAAGGTTTAAATTGGCAAAGCATCCAAAATGTGATCCAACAATTGCCTCAACCCATTGATGTGATTTCGCTTTATCAAGCACTTAAGCAAATGACCGAAGATTAATTGCATTTATTTTGTAGTTTGGCTTGCATTTATCCGATAAAAATAACAAAACTACAGATGCAGGATACTCAGATGATAATTAAATAGAGCCAAAACATATGCATAAAAAACAACAGTACTTTATTCGGACTTTGCTTTTTTCCGCATCAATGAGCTTGATGTATCAAGTTGCTTGGGCCAATGAAACTGATGCTGTCGTCAATGAAACTGAGGGTGAACATTCGCAGGATGTGCCTGCAACCGAGCAAAGTTCACCGTATATCATGCCAAAGACCTATGATTTTTTAGATCAAATTCCACGTTGGATTGATACAACACCGACCTTCTTACCTGAACAATCAGATCACCCCATTGTTCCGACAACAGAACAAACGGAAAATAATAGCTGGACCGATCGACAACAGAAGAAAGTCCGAAATTGGGCAGATCGAACTGCCGTTCGCATGGATAACTGGTTTGGGCAAAGTGAGCCAGAAAAGCCTGCCAATGCAACCCTACGGGTCATTTTAGATAACAGTTGGGATAAGCATGACGGTTACGAAATTAAGCCACGTATACGAGGAAAAATTAGACTCCCGACCTTGGAGAAAAAGTTAAGCGTCGTGTTTGGTGATGACTCTTTGGATAATGAGCTTGAAAATAATGCCGCGATTACCAATGAAAACCCTGCGGGGCGTAGTGATAAAAATTATGACAATAAGCAAACCCGTGAAGATAACAGTTCGCTCGCGTTACGTTGGTCAGAAATTTCAGATCGACTGCCCTTCGAAACTGACGTTGATCTCGGTTTACGTTCTGGTGATGACCTATATGTCCGCTTAAAAGCAGCTAAAAAATGGCAACTCGACAATGATTACAGTTTTTTAGCCGAACAAATTTATCGTTATGGTATCGATAGTGAAAATTATCTAAGAACCAATTTAGAATTAACCCATGCTCGTCCAGGCCAACCCTTTATCTCAAACCAATTCAACCTGACCTATGCAGATGCACAGGATGATGATCTGAAATGGGATAACTTCAGTTACCGCCAACACCAATTTTTTAAAGGTAACCGATTCAACTACGGCCTATATACAGGTGGTTTTTACAATAACGATCAACTGCGTTTAAACAGTTGGGGACCCTATGTATCATGGCGACAGCCCTTTCTGCGCGAATGGTTTTATATCCAAGGTGATCTCAACTACCTCAACAACCATCGTGACGATAAAAGCCACTTTGTGGGCGCCTTAGTGCGCCTTGAAGCCTTGTTCTAGAACCCGCTATTTCACAGCGAATAAAAAGCCCATCTCGACAGGATGGGTTTTTTTTAAATAACTCAGCTTCAATTTTTCTTAATCACACGTACACGATCATTACGTACAATACTCGGCTGTTTTTCAGCGACTTTTTTCACTTTAGGAAAACTATACTGAACACGATCATTTCGTATCACACGGCGACTATCTACAAAAGGATTAATATCATATTGTGCGATTTGTTTTGAAACCTGCACACGGTCATTACGCACCATTTTTTGCTTAGCGCTATCTGCCTGAGCAGATTGCATGAGACCCATAGAGAGCAGCGAGCCCATTGCAGCGATCACTAAAATTTTCATCTTAAGATTCCCAATACTTAATGATCGTTATTATAGATTAATTATTTATTTTTAATCTATTTAAAAGATTAAAACATGGACGTTTTTATTCATGTGCTCTATCGAAAAACCAAATAAAAAACCTCCCGAAGGAGGTTCATTTCATATCTACCGTTACTTCAGCAATAAGCTGTTAATCCGTTTAATGTATTGGGCAGGATCTTCGGGTAAACTGCCTTCAGCAATCAACGCCTGATCAAAAATAACATTTGCTAAGTCATCAAACTGCACCGAACTTTCTAATTTTTGTACCAACGGATGGGATGGATTGATTTCCAAGACTGGTTTTGACTCGGGAACCGCTTGTCCTGCTTGTTTTAGCATACGGACCAGTTGCGGTGATAACTCACCCTCAGCCACCACCAAACACGCAGGAGAGTCCACTAAACGTGTTGTTACACGCACTTCAGAGGTCTTATCTTTTAACGCATCCGACAGTTTTTCAACAACAGGTTTAAACTGCTCAGCAGCTTCCTCAAGTGCTTTCTTCTCTTCAGCATCTTGTAGATCACCCAAATCAACTGCACCTTTCGATACATTCTGTAATGGTGTTCCATCAAACTCAAAAACAAATTCCATCGCCCACTCATCCACTCGTTCAGTCATGAGCAGCACTTCGATACCTTTTTTCTTGAACAATTCAAGTTGTGGTGAGTTTTTCGCAGCATTTAAACTATCAGCAGTCACATAGTAAATTGCCTTTTGGCCTTCTTTCATATTGGCTTTATAGTCTGCAAATGATGTTTTCACTTCATCATTATTTGACGAAGCAAAGCGTAATAATTTTAGAATACGCTCACGATTCGCCATGTCTTCGCCTAAGCCTTCTTTTAAGACTGAACCAAACTCAGCGTAGAATTTTGCAAACTTTTCTTGATCAGCAACATCTTCAGATTTCGCCAAACCATCTAGCACCGTTAAAATACGGCGGGCGTTACCTTCACGAATCGTTTTAACGTCGCGACTTTCTTGTAATAATTCACGGCTTACATTAAGTGGTAAGTCTGCGCTATCAACCACACCTTGAACAAAACGTAAATAATTTGGAATCAAATTATCCGTATCATCCATGATAAATACACGTTTCACATACAGCTTAATTCCTGCTTTAGCTTCACGTGTGAAAATATTGCTTGGTGCGCGAGATGGAATATAAAGTAACTGTGTATATTCCGTACTTCCCTCTACACGGTTGTGTGTCCATGCAAGCGGGGCTTCAAAATCATGGCTCAGGTTTTTATAAAACTCAGTATATTGTTCTTCACTGATCTCATTTTTATTACGCGTCCATAATGCACTTGCTGAGTTAATCGCTTCCCACTCATCCGTCAGTACATATTGACCAGGTTTTGCTTCTTCGCCTTCGGCAGCTTCCTCTTGTTGCCAAACTTCTTTCTGCATCTCAATTGGCAAACTAATATGATCAGAGTATTTATTAATAATCTGCTTAACTTTGTAACGATCTAAATAATCTAAAGCATCCTCGCGTAAATGCAAAATGATGTCGGTTCCACGTGAAGCCTTATCAATTGGCTCTACATCAAACTCACCTGTACCATTACTAACCCAACGTACCCCTTCAGCGGCATTTACCCCAGCACGACGTGATTCCACTGTAATTTTTTCAGCAACAATAAAACCTGAATAGAAGCCCACACCAAATTGACCAATCAATTGTGCATCTGACTTTTGATCACCCGTAAGCTTCGACATAAAATCTTTAGTGCCAGACTTAGCAATCGTACCCAAATGATCAATCGCTTCTTGTTGTGTCATACCAATACCATTATCCGAAATGGTAATTGTCTTCTGCTCTTTATTTAAATGAATACGCACATGTAAATCTGGATCATTTTCATAATATTCAGGATGGTTAATCCCTTCAAAACGTAATTTATCGCAGGCATCAGATGCGTTTGATACCAACTCACGAAGGAAAATTTCAGGATTTGAATATAAAGAATGTGTTACTAAATGCAGTAACTGAGCCACTTCCGCTTGGAAGCTATGTTTTTGAGATTGTTGTTCGCTCATCAGTCTCTCCGTTCATACTGAGTAAAATTATCAATTGCCTATATGAATGGAGGGACTTCACTATTTTTCAATAGTGTGAATGGAAAATTTTTATTCTATCGCACTAAATTTTAAGGTTTGACATACTCCCACCACCAAGCTAAGAGCTATGGTGGGGGAATCTTTGCGACCCATGCAATCTTAGAGATTGCACCTTTCGATACCGCACTGCGCTGACAGTATGGCGGTACAGGAACTCTTTAT
>NZ_VOZH01000056.1:0-12821 GCF_013419875.1 Acinetobacter sp. YH12049
TTCATGTACTTATATTAACAATCAAAACTCAAGGAAAATAGTCCTTAGTTAAATCAAACGACACTTCATGTCGTGTCGCTTATATCTCTGACCTGAAGGACAGAGTTTTACGCTCCATTTGATAAAATTTAACGGTTGTCTTTAAAGAGAAAACTCCATAATATTTTTATAAAATTATTTTTATTTTTTTCAATTTTATAAAAACTTTTATTAAATCAATATTTATAAGACACTTTAAAGATGAAACAGATCTTCATCCTGCTCACTTTAGCCTTAAGCTCTCAGAGTTTTGCCCAACTGGTTCAACTCAATACCAGCCAATTTGAAATAGAATTTAACCTCTTACAGAAACAAAAAGGCTATAACAGCCAAATTAAGAGTAATGGCTACATCCACGAAAAATTTTTAGTCACTGGCAAATCGATCATTGATGAACGTGAGTCGGTCAAGATGACAGGCTATTACAAAGCAGATGATGGCCGTGATAAAATGTATTCAATTTCAGAATATCGTGTAGCTATGTTTTTGCACTCATGAACTTTGAAGCAGACGGTCAAATGACTGTACTGACCAGTGAGAGTGATTATGCCTTTGACTATGAAGATCCCACTCCAAGAGACCGTGAGTTTAGTAAAGTCCTCAAAAATGCCTGCAAACACGCCTCACTTAAATGATCGGACCCATGCGGCATCGGATCAGTTAAGCACTGCGAAACACGAAATAGACACACCCAAAAAGGCATAAACCTGCCCACAAATAGTCCAATTTAAAGGGCTGTTTAAAAAGGAAAATCATAAATGGAACGAAGACCAATAGCGTCACGACTTCTTGTGTGATTTTCATTTGACCCAAAGACCACCCATGTTTGGCCAACAATCGCGTTGCTGGAATCATAAAACTGTATTCGAGTAACGCGATCGCCCATCCAAATAAAATCGCTTGCCAGAGCGGCGCATCATGTAAAAACTTCAGATGCCCATACCAGGCCAAAGTCATAAAACAGTTGGAAATAATCAATAAAAACAGGGCAAGGGACATAAGCAATCAAGATCGCAAAAAATTGCGCATATTGTACGTTTTTTATCATGATTTCGCGCCTATTTTCCGTGTTTTTATCCTCAAGAAAATTGCGTACATTTGATCAGTTACGAGCTCAATCTTTTTGCACGATCTCATACAAAAAAATCTATCTTTTCGCTAAGACCCTTGCTATGGTTGCTCTCAAATGAAATTAACCTTTTCAACCAAATCTATAATGACAACACCACAATAACAAAGTGATGTGTCGATAAAAGCAGTGGAGTTAGAACGAATGCATCTGCATATCTTGGGTATTTGTGGCACCTTTATGGGTTCATTGGCGCTCTTGGCGCGTGATTTAGGACATAAGGTGACGGGTTCAGACCAAAACGTTTACCCACCAATGTCTACCCAATTGGAAAATGCAGGCATTACCTTAATGCAAGGCTATGACCGTAGCCACCTTCAACCACACCCAGATCTCGTGATTGTCGGCAATGCCATGAAACGTGGCATTGATGCTGTGGAATACATGCTGAACGAAGGCCTGCCTTATATTTCTGGCCCACAGTTCCTAGCGGATCACGTCCTACAAGGCAAACATGTCTTAGGTGTTGCAGGCACTCATGGTAAAACGACAACAACGACCATGCTCGCTTGGGTGCTCGATCAAGCCGGTTTAAACCCAGGCTTCTTGATTGGCGGCGTACCTTTAGGCTTTAGTGAAAGCGCACGTTTAGGCGGTGGTCAATATTTCTGTGTAGAAGCCGATGAATACGATTCAGCATTCTTCGACAAACGCTCTAAGTTTGTACATTACCATCCTAAAACAGCGATTTTAAATAACCTTGAATTTGACCATGCCGATATCTTCGATGATTTGGCTGCGATTCAAAAGCAATTCCATCATCTAGTGCGTACTATTCCAAGTGAAGGCCGTATCATTGCGCCCATCACAGAGACAAATATTGATGAAGTCTTGGAAATGGGTTGCTGGACACCTGTGGTGCGAACATCTTTAGATGCCAATGACCAATCTGAACTGTATGCAGAGCAATTGTCTGCTGACGGTTCACATTTCAAAGTACTGCAACATGGTGTCGTGAAAGGCGAAGTCAAATGGAATATGACTGGGCAACACAGTGTAGCCAATGCTTTGGCAACCATTGCTGCGGCTGAACATGTCGGTGTTTCGATTGAAACGGCGTGTGAAGCACTTTCAAACTTTGGCGGTGTCAAACGTCGTATGGAGCTTTTGGGCACAGTCCGTGGCATTGAGGTTTATGACGACTTTGCACATCACCCAACGGCGATTGATACCACGTTAGAAGGTGCGCGTAAGCGTCTGGGTCAACGTAAGCTTTGGGCGGTGATCGAGCCACGTTCTAATACCATGCGCATGGGTAGCCATAAAGATGGCCTTGCACATTCTGCACGCTTAGCGGATGAAGTGATTTGGTATCAACCTGAAGGTTTGGATTGGGATCTACAACCCGTGATTGAAGCTGCTGCGAATAAAGCTGTCGTGGCACGTTCACTGGATGACATCATCCAAACCATCGTAAGCGAGGCAGGCGAGGGCGATGCTGTAGTGATTATGTCGAATGGCGGTTTTGGTGGTTTACATCAGAAGTTGATCAGTGCATTAAAAGCCTAAATCAACTGGATAAAATGAAAGAAGCCCGCGAAGCGGGCTTTTTTTATTTTATTCACACTCAGCTTAAAAATAATGCTGATAGCCTCGGTTTTTATAGCCTGAATCCAGCTTAACCGGCTGTTCAACATTTTCTAATCTTAACAATGTCGTTAAAAACGCCTGAATTTGTTCCGTATTAAGCAGGTTTGGTTGAAAGCTTGAATGTCCAAAGCGCTGGAATAAACTGGCAATTTCACTATGTCGATTTACATATTTCATCGACCATTTTGAAAAATCGATTTGATCAATAGTTTGATCAGGATAACGCACAATATCCCGATGCCGCGTATCTTGCATAATATGCTGAAAAAGCTGTTCGAGTGCCGCTTGCTCACCTTGCAGGCATTGGAAGAACCGGCCTTCTGCATAGTACAGCACGCCAAAAATATTTTTTTCAGTATTAAAGCTGCGGGCTCTCACCAAAATATCACTTAAATCTTGTATTAAATCAAATTGTTGTTCTACACGCGTACTGGCATAACAGAGTTGTATCATTGTGTTTATTCTTCAAGTATTTGCATGATTTTAACGTGGGATGAGCCACAGAATTAGTGTAGATTTGTATGTTTTTTAATCAAATGTGCTTTTTAACTTACAACAGAAAACCGATATCACGGATACCGAAATTAGCTTCAAATTTTTAAACTGATCAACATTAAAACAATGAAACGATTCCTCTTTGAGGATGAATACAGAGGTCTCCCATGCTCAAAAATTTATTCATATTTTTATCGATCACTTGTGTATATTTTGCTGCCTTAATCATCCTGAATAATTTTGGCATTTCAGATTTTTTAAATGTCGTGATTTGCTCGCTTATCTTAGGAATAACACTGCGCACCGTGATTCCTCACTATCTTATTTATTTACTGATGATGATGACCATTGGCAGTATTTATTTTGTGCTGAATGATTTTGCTTTATTAAATATCATGTGTTTAAGCTTGGTTTTAGGAATATTGATCTGCTCAATTTTGTTCCAATTGTGGCCACATATCGTCAAAACACCATCAACGCTGTTGAAACTCAAGCTCAATTGAGCACAACGCAGTTTTTAAATTTTCATACTGATAAAACGCCCGCATCGCGGGCTTTTTTAGGCTTGAATATCGGCTAATGTCTTGTCTCGGCGAAACATCACCTCTACATAAGAACAGGTTGGGATAATTTTTAAGTGTTTGTCACGAGCAAATTCCACCAAATGATCCAATAACACACGAGCAACCCCTTGCCCACGTAAGGAATCATCTACCCACGTGTGATTTGCCACAATAGTGTGTTCATCACGCCATAAGTAACTCATTTCTGCGAGGCGTATACCCTCAGCATTTAACTGAAAAAATTCACCTTTTTGACCGTTATCTTGATGTTGCATAGTCACTGTTTTTTCTTCCTTTTTATGAAAAAATACACCGTGTAACAAACGAGAAAGTGATCGGTACAGAACTTAAACGACCTATATTCAACTGTAGGTGATAATAAATCCGTACACCTTTCACATTAATTAAAAAACAATTAAATCACACTTGCCGGATATTTTTATTATGGACCTTTATCTTGTCGCCATCTTTGTATTACTCATTGCTGCAGCATGCTTGGTTGTATCGCTGTATAAATCACGATCTTAATTCAATTTCACAATTAGATTTCAAATAAAAGAACAGCCTGATCGCAATACGATCAGGCTGTTTTTATTTATCCAAATGATTAATCTACATCACGCTGTACAATTTAGCGTAGAACATCACGAATCGATTCATCTTTATCAAATACAGATTTTGCAAAAGGGCAGAGTGGAATAATTTTCACGTTCTTTTCCCGAGCAAAATTCACTGCTGCATCGAGGAGATGTCGTCCAACACCTTGTCCTCGCAAGCTATCACTGACATCGGTATGATCAATAATAAATTTATCATCGCCTGCCCATGAGTAAGTCATCTCTGCCAAACGCTCCCCATCTTGCTCAACAAAGAAAGCTCCTTTTTTTTGATCATCATCTTGTTGTACAAACATCTTAAATTTCCTCCATTTTTTTATAAATTGGCATGTAATGCAGGTCAACTCTGTTGTTTTTGTACTAATTTAAACCGCATGTACAGGGCTTAAATCGGTTCCTGCTTGTGTATACAGCATAGTAAAATATGCCACTTTTTTTATTTGAAGACACTCATGTCTGCCTCTCCCTCCGAAACGGCTTTTTCTGGCTCTTGGACGGCTGTGATTGCTTTGGCTTTCGCAGCATTTATTTTTAATACCACTGAATTTGTACCTGTCGCGTTGCTCAGCGATATTGGCAAAACCTTTAGCTTAGCCGCAACCGATGTCGGTATCATGATTACGCTGTATGCATGGGTGGTTGCGCCGATTTCTTTGCCGATCATGTTATTGACCAAAAATATTGAACGTCGCTCGCTCCTGATTTGTTTATTTATAGTGTTTATTATCAGCCATGTTCTGTCGTATTTCGCATGGAGCTTTAATACCTTATTGCTCAGTCGAATCGGCATTGCCTTCTCACATGCACTTTTTTGGTCAATTACTGCATCGCTGGCGGTTCGTGTTGCACCGAAAGGCAAAGAATTTCAAGCCTTGGGGCTTTTGGCCACAGGCACGGCTTTGGCGATGGTTCTCGGTATTCCGTTTGGGCGTATGGTTGGAGAAGTCTATGGTTGGCGAAATACCTTTGCTCTGATTAGCATTGGCGCCAGTATCGTTTGCCTGATTTTAGCCAAAACGCTGCCAATACTGCCGAGTTTGAACTCAGGTTCGCTGAGCAGCCTAAAACAGTTTATTCGCCGTCCAAGCTTAATGATGGTCTTTGCATTAACCATTATCGTAATTAGCGCGCAATTTACCGCATATAGCTATATCGAACCGTTCTCACTCAACATTGCTGCATTCAGTTCCATGCAAACTACCACGTTGTTATTAATCTTTGGTGCTGCAGGCTTTCTGGGATCTTATCTCTTTGGGAAATTTGGTGGGAAATATCCTAAAGTTGCAATTCCTTTGAGTACAGCCACACTGGCTTTATCCATGCTGCTGTTGCTTCCTGTTTCTTTGAGTTTTGCAGGTGTGAGTGCGGTGTGCTTATTGTGGGGCATGAGTATCATTGGATTTAGTCTCGCATTACAGTCAAAGACGCTGCATCTCGCATCCGATGCCACAGATGTCGCCATGGCTATCTATTCAGGACTTTATAATGTCGGCATTGGCGGTGGCGCACTCTTGGGCGGCATGGTCAGCGTACATTTCGGTTTGAGCTATATTGGCGTGATCGGAGGAATCATCGCGGTGATCGGCACACTTTTAGCCTTAGCGTTGGTACAACGTGGTGATTTTAATCCTCCCATGGCACATTAAATGAATTCGCAAATTGCCGATTGCACTTTGTACTAAAAACTGTCATGCTTTGCCGCATATTTGGACAGTGTCCAAAACAAAATTTGAACAAGGGGAGTAGCCTCCTCCAAACGTAAACCTTGTTTTACGTGTCAGAATATCGTCATTACACTTTGCAAAAAGTCGGTATCTGAGCATCGCTGCTGAAAATCATTACAGTACGATGTAGGCAAGACCTTGATCATGTTGTCTCAGGCGTTTTATTTCGTCTGGCAACTGGTCGAGGTTTTTTTATGGCTGGTTGTTAGATGTGGAGAATACACATGGAAACGATTGGCTCTTTATGGCTATATCTGGCATTTTTCGGTTTAGTCACCATCATGCTACTCATCGACTTTTTAGGCTTTAAAAATAACAAAGGCCAAGAAATCAAAGTCAAAACCGCTGCCTATTGGAGTATTGCATGGGTCTCTGTGGCTACCTTATTCGGTGGTGCATTGTGGCTCTACTTACAGCAAACCGCTGGTGTCGCTGTTGCAAACACCAAAGTCATGGAATATTTCGCTGGTTATCTGCTCGAAAAATCACTCGCAATTGATAACGTTTTTGTCTGGCTCATGATTTTTGCTGCTTTTGCCATTCCACCTGCTTTGCAGCGTAAACTGTTGCTCTACGGTGTCCTCGGCGCAATTGTACTGCGTACCATCTTTATTTTTATTGGGGCATGGTTCGTTCAAGAATTCTCTTGGGTACTGTACTTCTTCGGTGCGTTCTTGGTGTATACCGGCTTTAAATTCCTTAAGGGTTCAGACGAAGACGACAAAGATATCGAAGATATGGCGATTTTGAAGTGGCTACGTAAACACATGCGTATTACTCCTCAAATGCATGAAGATAAATTCTTCGTTCGTCAAAATGGTGTCTTGTGGGCAACGCCGCTCTTTTTAGTGTTGATCTTGGTTGAAGCATCTGACGTAATTTTTGCGGTTGACTCAATCCCAGCAATCTTTGCGGTTACCTCTGACCCGTTCATTGTACTGACGGCAAACTTGATGGCGATTTTGGGTCTACGTGCTATGTTCTTCCTCTTGTCTGGTGCTGCATCGAAAATGCATTACTTACCGTATGGTCTGGGCATTATCCTCGTGTTTATTGGCGCTAAAATGCTGTTGCTCGATGTGTTCCACATGCCAATTTGGATTTCACTCGGCTTTATTGTAGTGACCTTAGCCATCACTGCGTGGTTATCGATCCGACACAGCAAGAAGTACCATGAAACCACACTATAAAACGCTTAGATAAATAAAAGCCTTCTTTTCGAGAAGGCTTTTTATTCTGACACGAAGCCATGAACTAAGCTTTAGGCGTCATCAAGAGTTTGAGTTTCGGCCAGCGTTGTAAAAATTTTTTTTGCTGCACACGCTGCAAAAAAGTCGCCTGACTGACTAAACGTGGGTTCCAGCGGACATTTAACTCAAATAAATCATCTAAACCCAAAGGAGCAATCAGCTGTATTTGTTGTTGATGTCGCTGTGACCAAATCAAATTACGAACCACGCCTGCAGCCAAATAAGCCTGTGTATCTATGGCATACAGGGCATGTAAAATCTGCATGATGCCTTGATGCTGAAATAGGTCATGTTTTAATTGGTCTGAATAGCTCATGTTCACTAAAGGGTTCATTATCGTTTTTTAAAGGGCGCTCTTGAGATCAATATAGCAAGCGTTGCGACTCATGGTCTTTATTCATTCATCGATGCAATGTATACAGCTCAATGCTTTTGTATTATTCAAATCAAATACAATGAACAAAAAAACAGAATCACTTATAAACAACTGTTCTATTTTTTAGAACACATTTTCACAAATACTCTAACGGTATTTTGAACCAAATTGGGCTACAATCAACCGAAAAAATTCTAAACTGCAGGTATGTCATGTCTTCTGTTATCGCATCTACAGCGATCCGTGGTCGCTTTCTAGATATTCAGAATACAGTTGCCCAAGCACGTGAAATTCACGACCAAGTGCGCTATTTCGAAGATGGTTTGCTAATTACGCAAGCCGGAAAAATTCAATGGTTCGGTCCATGGTCTGAGGGCCAACACCATCTCCCAGATCAGGTTGAAGTACAGCATTATCCTGATCAATTGATTGTTCCGGGTTTCATCGATACCCATATTCATTATCCACAAACGGAAATGATGGGGGCTTATGGTGAACAGCTATTGGAATGGCTCGATACCTATACCTTTCCAACTGAAATCCAATTTGAAGATCCGGCTTATGCAGAGCAAATTGCACAGTTCTTTGTAAACGAGTTACTCAAAAACGGAACCACAACAGCTCTTGTTTTTTGTACCGTTCATCCACAATCGGTCGATGCTTTATTTAAAGCTGCAGAACAGCATCAGATGCGCTTAATTGCCGGTAAAGTGATGATGGATCGACATGCACCTGAAGCATTATGTGACACTGCAGAGAGTGGCTATAACGACTCCAAAGCACTCATCAAAAAGTGGCATGGAAAGGGCCGTAACCTGTATGCCATCACGCCTCGCTTTGCCCCAACCTCAACGCCTGAACAATTGGCACGGGCAGGGGAGCTAAAAGCCGAGTATCCTGATGTCTATGTACATACGCATTTAAGTGAAAATAAAAATGAAATCGCGTGGGTCAAATCATTATTCCCTGAGCAAAACGGCTATTTGGACGTTTATCATCATTATGGTCTGACCGGATCACGTTCCGTGTTTGCGCACTGCGTGCATTTGGAAGATGCCGAGTGGGAGTGTATGCATCAGACCAACTCTGCAATCGCGTTTTGTCCAACCTCGAACTTGTTCCTAGGCAGTGGTTTATTTCCATTAAAGAAAACATGGGAAAAACAGGTGAAAGTCGGCTTAGGCACAGACATTGGCGCAGGCACCTCATTTAACCAACTACAAACCATCAATGAAGCCTACAAAGTTCAACAACTTCAAGGCGATAAACTGTCCGCATTTGAAGCGCTGTACCATGCCACTTTAGGGGGAGCAAAAGCCTTAGATCTAGCGGACAAACTTGGAAACTTTGATTTGGGCAAAGAAGCAGATTTTGTGGTGCTCGATTTAAATGCCACGGCTTTACAAGCCTTACGTCAACAACGTGCCAAAAATCTGGAAGATGCTTTATTTGCCCTCATGCTGATGGGTGATGATCGTAATATCCATGCCACCTATGTGTTTGGACAATGTGCGTATGTCAAAGCATAAAACGGCTCGACCGAGACGAAAAACAGCGTTGAAAATTGGACTGATTGCCGTCGCTTGTTTGTGCTTACTCAAGCGTGACAGCACTTCCAAGAAAAACTGATTACATTTTCAACGGCAAAAAAGATGCATCTGCGAGCCAGATGTATTAAAATTGGTTCATCTTTAGAGGTGTTGCAAGTCAACACCTTTTTTATTTTTTTGATTTGCTTTTTTAGGTATCTACCCATGTCTGTTCAAATGAGCGTACTGATTTCCACTGAAGAAATTCAAGCTAAAGTGAAAGAGCTTGGCGCAAAAATTGATGCACACTATGCTAACAGCGACAAAGAGTTGGTGTTAATCGGTCTTTTACGCGGTTCTGTTATTTTTATGGCTGACCTTTGCCGCGCAATTTCAAAACCGCATGAACTCGACTTCATGACCGTTTCAAGTTATGGCGGTGGGACCGTATCTACTCGTGATGTAAAAATCTTAAAAGACTTAGACGGCGACATTAAAGATAAAGATGTCTTGGTGGTTGAAGATATTATCGATTCAGGAAATACCTTAAGCAAAGTTTTAGAAATTTTACAGACGCGCAATCCAAATTCAATCGAGCTTTGTACTTTGGTTAGCAAGCCTTCACGTCGTGAGATTGAACTCGAAGTGAAATTTTTAGGTTTTGAAGTCGAAGATAAATTTATCGTAGGTTATGGTCTGGACTATGATCAAAAATATCGTCACATTCCATTTATTGGCGAAATTGGTCTCTAAGCAAGATCAGATACTTAAGAGTGGCCTAAGGCCACTTTTTTTTTACTTTTCTTGCTATTTCAGAACAAAAAAACAACAGTTTTTTGCATGTTTAGGCTGTAGCTCAGCTTAGTTTTGATTAAAGATAAAGATTGAACATGTCGTAAAAAACAAATACATGATAACAAAAGGAGAGTTACTATGTGGTCACTCATTGTTGCGATTGTTGTTGGTTTTATTGCTGGTTTAATTGCACGTGCGATCCATCCTGGAGATGACAAAGCCGGTTTCATCATGACCACCATTCTCGGGATAGCAGGTTCCTTACTTGCGACCTATGGCGGACGTTTATTAGGTCTGTATGGAGAAAATTCTGCTGCAGGATTTATCGCTTCCGTCATTGGTGCGATCATCGTGTTGTTTATCTATAACCTTGTAACGAAAAAAAACCGCGTCTAATTTTTATAGCGCCATTAAAATACCCGCCTGTAGACGGGTATTTTTTTATTTATATTTTATTCATGCCGTACAGCTTGAAATTATTTGATCTCTTTTAACATCGATTCTAATTCAGCAGCAGGGTAAGCACCGGTTAAGATCGAACCGTTGGCAAAGACGATTCCCGGTGTACCACTTAGTTTTAAGCTTTTTGCTAATTTTAAATTTCGATCAATGGGGTTTGCACAGCTTTTCGCTGACTTCGGTTGAATTCCCTTATTGATTAAATTATCCCAGGCCATAGCAGGGTTTGAATCACAAAAAATCTGCTTCGATGGCGCCAACGACTGCGGTTTTATGGCTGTGACAAAAGTATAAATGGTCACATCATTAAGTTTTGCCAGTTCTACTTCAAGCTTCTTACAATATGGGCAATTTGGGTCAGAAAAGATCGCGATTTGGCGCTTCCCATTCCCCCTGACAGTTTTAATCGCATCTTGTAATGGTAGTTTATTCCACTCAGTTTTTTGCTGACTGAGGATCAATTGTTTGGTCAGATTTTTTTGATCTTTTAAACGGATCATAGAACCTGCAATCACATAATCCGCATTTTCACTCAAATACAAAACTTGATCTTCAACAAAGCCACTATATATGCCTGGCATTTCTGTACTTTGAATATTCTCAATTTTTAAACTGGGGTGCTTTTCTCCCAAGAGCTTTTGAACGTGTGCCGCATCTGCCAAAGCAAAAGTCGAAAGGATGGTACTTAACGCCAACGCACATATTTTTTTCAACATAGACCGAACTTCAACATTTAATTGATTCAGCATTCTAAGCCTTAACGCGTGAAAGTCTTGGGCTTTTTTCAGTTCATTACGCAATAGCTACATGCCGTTTCACGTGGAACATATTACGCTGCATCAGGTGAATTAATTTCAACAGACACATGCACAATTTCTTCATGAATCGACAGCGCTTGGCGGACTTCATCGGCACTCAACGCCTGACTGGTTTCTAAAGCTACAATACACGAGAACTGACCTTTACCCACTTTCCACACATGTAAATCAGTTACATCGACGTCGACAGGAAATTGCATTAAAACTTCTCGAATCTCATCAACGACAGGGTGATCCATTTCCGCATCCAGTAATGTTTGTCCTGTTTCTTTCATCAAGCCAATGGCCCACTTACCGACCAGCACTGCACCAACAATCCCCAATAGCGCATCTAAAAATCCCCACCCCATCCATTTTCCGGCAAATAAAGCCACAATCGCCAATACCGAAGTCACCGCATCAGCAACCACATGCATGAAGGCTGCTTTCTGATTGAGATCGTGATGATGATCATGCTGCTCCTCATGGCTATGCTCATGATGGTGATGGTGATGGTGATGGTCATCATGCAATAACCAAGCACAGATCAAGTTCACCACCAGACCTAAAATCGCAATAGGGATTGCTTCGTTATAATGAATTTGGACCGGGTTGAATAAGCGTTCCACCGAATGAAAAGCCATAAATGCAGCAACAACCATCAATAATATCGCGCTGCTATAGCCCGCTAAAATTTCAATTTTCCAAGTTCCAAAGCTAAAACGAGCGTCTTGAGCATAGTGGCGTGCCGCACGATAGGCAAAATAGGCCAAGCCTAATGCCAACATATGTGAACTCATATGCCAGCCATCTGCCAATAATGCCATCGAATTAAAAATCCAACCGCCAATGACTTCTAACAACATCATGACTGCCGTTAAAATAGTGGCAATTAAGATCCGTTTTTGTGCGAGTGGATTACCTTCATCAAATTGATGATGATGAATTCGGATGGATGGGGAAGTTTTCATTAGGTTCTATGCTTAAATATACTCCCCCATAGTATATTTATTTTCGGGAGAAAGTGTTGAGTCATTTACATCAGGACAAAAAGATTTTAAATCGGGTTAAACGTCTACAAGGTCAGGTCAATGCGGTTGAACTGGCTTTACAGCAACCCGAAGCAGGGTGTATTGAGGTATTACAACAGGTTGCGGCCATCAAAGGTGCTGTAAATGGATTAATGAATGAATTAATCGAAGCACATTTACGCCATCATGTATTGCCTCAAGATGTTGAAATCAATGAAGCAGAACTGGAAGAATTTGTAAAACTGCTTAAACGCTATGGATAACGTTACAACTGTGATTTGACCATGGAAAACAATCGGCATTGACATACTCCCACCACCAAGCTAAGAGCTATGGTGGGGGAATCTTTGCGACCCATGCAATCTTAGAGATTGCACCTTTCGATACCGCACTGCGCTGACAGTATGGCGGTACAGGAACTCTTTAT
>NZ_VOZH01000057.1:0-12068 GCF_013419875.1 Acinetobacter sp. YH12049
TGCTGCAATGCGCAAGCTTATACATCTGTGTTATGGCGTTTTAAAACATCAGACTGCCTATCAAAGAGATTATTTATTGGTCGAATAATCTCAAAACCTGATTGACTACCAAGACGGTATCTCAGGTTTTAAAACCTTATTCGAAGGCCAACAGGTTGAATTTAGTATTGCTCAAGGTCAAAAAGGACCGAATGCGGTCAATATTGTTGCTATATAAGCACTAATACGAGTTGAAAAAGCACTACTCAGTGCTTTTTTAATTTTAAAGAAAAGTTGTTGTTCCATATTGGAAAAAATCATAAAAACAGGATATAAATTGTTAAAAGTTAATGAATTAATTGCAAAATCTAAAAATGGTACTGAAATTATCGTTTCTTTAATTCCCTTAAATAAAATGCAGAATACACGTCAAGGTTTTAAAGAAATTGAAGTGGGTAAAAGAGTTCTGCTGGAATCTGGAATTGAGGTAGATTTAAATTTAGATGGTCGTACATTTTATACGTCTTTAAATCAATTATTTAAGCTAAATCAAAAAGTTGTTTAAAAAAATAATATATTGCTTAATTAATTGAATAGCCGCTCTGCCATAATCTTGTTAAAGGTGAACTAATGTTTAAACAAAATCTAAATGTAAAAGACCAATTTGGTATCAAATATTCTATTCAGGCCACGGTTGAGCGCCATTTTAGTGCTAGCCAGTCTTGCTCCCATGTCAAATATATTACCGTGGATGGTGAAGATATTCGACCCAGTTTTGAAATGTTTTTCCAAAGTACTTCAAGCGGAAAAATTTTCAAAATTATTTAAGTCGATGAACTACTCACAGCTAAAACAAAGATGATAATATAAAAATATTTATATATTATCGCTTTATATTATTTATAACTCATATAATAATTTTAAATTTCTAGTGGCTTAACTCGCCCTTAAAAGAACGAGAATGCGCACTATATTATTTGTTCAAAATTTCAAAGCCATTCTTTACTGTCATCTGCTACAGGCGTTCCATGCATCACATGTTGAATCATGGCATAGGCAATACTGCCCTTAAACGGAATTTCGGGTAACTGATCAAATTTGAAAAACTGCGCATCGCTCAGTTCATTTTCCTGAATTTGAATGTCCCCTGTATGATATTCCGCCTTGAAGGCCATCATCAGATTGCTGGGAAACGGCCACGGCTGGCTGGCCAGATATTGAATGTTTTTGATCTGCAGCCCAACTTCTTCTAGGGTTTCACGGCGGACTGCCTCTTCCAGGGTTTCTCCGACTTCAACAAAGCCGGCAATCAGACTGTACATTTGGGTTTTATTGCGGGCATTTTTTGCCAGCAGAATTTCATCTTCGCCCCGGGTAATGATGGTAATCACACAGGGATTCACCCGTGGATACTGGTTATAGCCACAGGATGGACAGACCATGGCATACTGGCTGGCGTGTTGCTGGGTGGCATGGCCGCATTTACTGCAAAAGCGGTGGTTACGGCGCCATTCCAGTAACTGTACCGCACGGCTGGCCTCTTCAAATTGTGGTCTGTTCCAGACTTGCACTAGTTGTCGGATCGGAACCAGCTGATAACCTTCAGGCACTGGTTCGTCTTCTTTCAGGTCACGAGCAATGATCTCGCCATTTTCCGTCAAGTTCAAGTCGTGCTGCAGTTTGGCTACCTGCGGCAACTGAAAATGCTCATCCACCAATAATTGCTGCTGTCTAAAAATATACGCTTTTGAATGCATGCTCGTGAGAATTCCCTGATTAAAAAAAATCCCATACTGGGGATGTATGGGACAAAACTAAGGAAGCTTACATGGAGTAACTTCTAGCCAGATACTAGGTGCACGCCACCTAAATTACAAGCATAATAATTTGTATCTTTTTGATTAAAATCACATAATTTTCACACCAATTATGAACTCAGAAATCATGCAAAGTAAGTTTCATCAACTGGCTTTAGCATTGTAGAGATGAACAGTCTTTTATTGCAGCAATTATGATTCCTATGCGATGTCAGAGGATCATCTGGTCGAGTTGAATTGGCTCAACATGTGGGTTGATTTTTATTTTCACAAAAAATTGAACTGCCTAGATTTACACTGCGCTATCTTTGATCAGGTCTAGAGTGGCTATGCGTTTCGGTTTAATTCTGGGTGACCAGCTTCATCATCAGCTTGCTACGCTCAAAGCGCTGGACCGTACCCGGGATGTGATCCTGATGGCCGAAGTGGTTGAGGAAGCCACGTATGTCGCCCATCATCCGCAGAAAATTGCCCTGATTTTTAGCGCCATGCGTCATTTTGCCAAAGAACTCAAAGCAGAAGGCTGGCGTGTACGTTACCATGCTTTTCAATCTGATAGTCCGATTCGTAGCCTGCTGGATTTCATAGAGTCACAGCAGCAACTCTTACCAGTCACAGAAATAGTCATTACGCACTGCGGAGAATATCGTTTACAGCAGCAGATTGAACAGCATTGGAGCAAGCATCTGCAACTGCCAGTGCAGTGCCTGAATGATGAACGTTTTTTCTGTAGTCCAGAGCAGTTCCAGCATTGGGCCAATCACTACCAGACGCTACGCATGGAATATTTTTACCGGGAAATGCGTAAACAGACTGGCTACTTGATGCAGGGACAACAACCGTTTGGAGAACAGTGGAATTATGACAGCGCCAATCGTAAGGCTTGGTCAGGCAGTCCACCATTACCTCCTGCACTTCATTTTGAACGAGATCAGATTGATCTGGATGTACTTAAGCTGGTTGAGCGCGAGTTTTCCCGTCACTCTGGCAGCCTTGACAACTTCCGCTGGGGCACCACACGTAGCAATGCTCTTCTTGCACTGGAGCATTTCATTACCCACAGTTTGCCACATTTTGGCGATTATCAAGATGCCATGGTTCAAGACTCAGACATTCTGTTTCACAGCCTGCTCTCACCTTATTTAAACTGTGGCCTACTATTGCCCAAAGAAGTCTGTGATGCGGCAGAAGCTGCCTACCATGCCGGTCATGTACCACTGAATGCAGTTGAAGGTTTTATCCGGCAGATTCTGGGTTGGCGCGAATATGTACGAGGCATTTACTGGCTATACATGCCGGAATATGCCAACCGCAATGCACTGCAGCATTCGTCACCGCTGCCACAATTTTACTGGACTGGTCATACCCAGATGAACTGTATGGCGGAATGTTTTCGCAATACTTTCCAAAATGCCTATGCGCATCACATCCAGCGTTTGATGATTACTGGCAACTTTGCCCTGTTAAGTGCTGTAGACCCGCAGCAGATCAGTGAATGGTATCTGGCGGTATATGCAGATGCCTATGAATGGGTAGAACTACCGAACACGCTGGGCATGGTAATGCACGCTGATGGTGGGTTAATGGCCAGCAAACCCTACGCCGCTTCGGGCAATTACATTAATAAAATGTCAGATTACTGCAAGCACTGTACCTACAATGTCAAAACCCGTACCGAGCCGGACAGCTGTCCATTTAACAGTCTATACTGGTTTTTTATGATTCGGCATGAAGCGATATTTCGTACTCATCCACGTATGGGCATGATCTATCGACAACTCGATAAACTTCAAGATCGGCAGCAGATTATCACCCATGCGCAGCAGCTCCTTAGTCGGATTGATGAGTTATAAAATGAAAAAACATCATCTTCCTAAAAAAATCTGTATTCACTGCTTACGCCCATTTAACTGGCGTAAGAAATGGCAACGTTGCTGGGAAGAAGTCAGATACTGTTCTGAACGATGTAAACGTGAGTCCAGACGGTGTACAAAGTCAAGCGCTTAGAAACGTTTATACTGCCTTGAACAATAAGCCCGAATTACATCAGGTGATCGCAGCTGCAAATGCTTGGTTTTTCGACCGGTAACCCGTTCACGCCACATTTTAAAACTAGATACTTTCAAGTTTTTTCGCATCAAACGAATCACAGTCGCTTCATTTAAACCATACTCACGTTGGATAGCTTCAAAAGGAGTTCGATCTTCCCAGGCCATTTCGATAATTCTTGATAAATCTTGTTCAGCAAATTGATTCACGCCATTCTCATTTTTAATCAAATAATAGTAAAAGCTAATTTTTGGCCTTTAAGCCTCATCACATCCCTTGTACAACTTGAATCTATTCTGATTCGGTGAAGAGTATAAAAATATGGGCATGAATTTTTTGTGATTCTTTCTAACGTTTACTAATTATAAGCAATTAAAAGGGCTAGTTTTACCAGCCCTTTAGATTATCAATTACCTCGGTAGGTCGAGTATCCATAAGGGCTTAATAATAAGGGAATGTGGTAGTGACTGACACTGCCATCAACTTTGAAAATAACGGGGACTTCTGGGAAAAAAGTGCTCTGATTATTCTTTTTGAACCAGTCACCAGTTTTGAACGTGACCTTATAAATCCCTTGCGCTAACGGCTGATTTTCAGGAAAAAGTGCTGTAATACGACCATTCGACCCTGTAACTTGCTGATTCAGCTGCACCCATTTATTGCCAGAACTCTTTTCGAGCACTACTTCAACATCAGCAGAAGGTAAGCCATTTTCTAGATTTAACACATGCACACTTAATGGGTTATTTTGTGCAAACGTCATTGATGTTAATAACAGTGTTGAGAGTGGTAAAAACTTCTTAAACATAATGGAATCCTTAACGATTAAAACTATACTGAATGGCTGCCTCAGCACAATACTGATCATTTTTGGCGCCTCCTGCACCCGCAACCCCAATTGCACCGACCACCTGATTTTCATAACGCACTGGTAAACCACCTCCTAACAACAGCAAATTAGATAAAGTGGTTAAATTTTTTGCATCACTGTTTTCATGAGCATTTTGACTTAACAGCAAGGTCGCTGTTTTGGTCGATAAAGCGGTATAAGCTTTCTTTTCGGCTGCGCCCAAATTATGGGGGCCGACATTTTCATGCCTACTCGCCATCAAGGTATTTCCTCCCCGATCAACCACGACCACAGCAATATTGTGCTGTATTTTTTGACAAGCAGCCACTGCGGCATCAACAAGGATGTGTGCAGCGTTGGAATCGAGTGAATAAACTTGATTCAATTGAATGGTTTGTGCAAAAGTACTGCTACTCATCAGCATTACTGTTAAAACAAACCCTTTGAGGTTGTTCATCATGATTGCCCCGAATTAAGTTTTACAAAATCTTATACAACCTGAATGATTTGAAGCATGACAATCACATTACAAAGTTGTCATCTTCAAAATGAGTCTGAGCAAAATGTGTATTCTAATTATCGAAGATGAAGTGAAGATCGCCTCATATCTCGTGAAGGGCTTAAATGAATCTGGCTATGCCGCTGAATGTGTTCATTCAGGGCTCGAAGGCTTGGAAAAACTAAAAATACAACCTTATACCTTGGTCATATTAGATGTGATGCTGCCCGATATTGATGGCTGGGCAGTCTTAAAAGTATTGCGTCAATTTTCCCATATACCCGTGATTTTTCTCACTGCCAAAGACCAGATTATTGATAGGGTCAAAGGTCTGGAACTAGGTGCCGATGACTATCTGGCCAAACCTTTTTCTTATATTGAATTACTTGCGCGCATTAAAAGCTTACTGAGACGGCAACAGTATGTTCAGGAAAACGAGCTATGGATGGGCAACTTAAAAATGGACTTAATCCATCATAAAGTTTGGCGACATGAGCAGTTAATTGAACTCAGTAAAAAAGAATTTAATTTATTGCACTTTATGCTGCGGCACCCAAATGAAATTATTACGCGTAGGCAAATTGCTTCCGAAGTTTGGCATATCAATTTTGATACCGATACGAATTTTATTGATGTCGCGGTACGACGCTTACGCAGTAAAATTGACGAGGAGCATGAGATAAAATTAATTCATACTGTCCGTGGCTTGGGCTATAAAATTTCGGTTGAAGCATAATGTTCAAGCCCATTCGCTCTTTAGAACTCCGATTAACGCTCTTGGTTACAGGGTGTGCTGCAATGGTCTTGTGCGCTGTGGCATTTATGACCTATCTGGGTATCAACCAGATTTTAATTGCTCAGCAAGATCGGGCTTTGGTTGAACGAATTGAGCGACTGGAAATTTTACTGCAAGACAGTAGTAATATTGAACAGATTATCGCTCGCCCGAAGCTGTATCAAAACATGTTGGGAAATCAGGATAATTTGTTTTTATTGATTCAGGGCAATCAGATTCTCATCAACATCAATTCTCTTGGCATTCCTCTGCCTGAATTTACCCATCAGCCACAGATTCAATTCCGAGATTTATCAGCTCATACTTACCCCACCCGTATTGCTTGGAAAACCATTCAAATCAATCAGCAGCCCTATGTGTTAATTGCAGGCAAACAGTGGTCTGAACGTTTAGCCATCATCTCGCCTTTTCAAAAACGTCTTTTCATTTATGTATTTACAGGCATCTTAGCCATTTTCATACTCTGTGCCATTGCTAGCCGTCTGGGATTGAACGCATTAAGAACTCTGCGAGAACAAACCCATGCCATTAATATTCAGCAACTTGAGCAGCGACTCAATCTGGTTCATCCCCCTCAAGAGATTGAACAACTAGCATCCGATATCAACGCCATGCTTGACCGTATTGAAATGGGATATAGCCAACTGAATCGCTTCTCTGAAGACATTGCCCATGAATTTAGAACCCCATTGAATAATTTAATCGGGCAAACCGAAATTTTACTCATGAATGAACGTAGTCCCGCACAGTATCAGGAACTCTTGATTTCCAACTTGGAGGACTATCAACGTTTAAAACGAATGATTGACAGCATGTTATTTCTCGCCCGCGCAGATGCACACAAAGTTTGCTTAAACAAACAGAAGATTCAACTTCAATCATTTATAGAAAATATATTCAGTATTTTCGAGTATCAAGCTGAAGAACAACACTGCAATTTTGTTTTAAGGCTTGAAGCGACTGAGCTATCGGCAGATCCTGAACTGTTACAACAAGCGCTGTATAATCTAATATTAAATGCGCTCATTCACGGCAGCAATTACCGAACTATTTATGTGCTTAGCCACAGAAAGAACATTAATAATATGCAGATGATTACATTATCTGTGATCACCAGTGGTTTGGAAGTTGCTCCTGAGCATTTGCCTCATCTCTTTGAGCGTTTTTATCAGTGCAGTTCCAGCAGACAAAGCCCTCATCAAACGGGTGGTTTAGGCCTATCGATTGTGGCATCCATTTTAACGCTTCATCAGGGAATGTATCAGGCAGTCAATAGCGCAGAAGGCATCTGCTTTGAACTGCTGTTCCCAGAAGAGTAACCCACATTCGCACTCATTTCATCTCGTGTTTGGAATCACTCTGAATTCTCCCATCCACCAGATTAATGGTTCTATCACAGGTTGCCGACAATCTAGGATCATGAGTCACCAAAAGGACTGCACAGTCATGTTCGCGATGTACTTTACGAAATAATTCAAACATTTCCGCAGCAGTTTGAGTATCCAGATTACCTGTCGGCTCATCGGCCAACAATAGCGCAGGCTGAGTAATCAGTGCACGTGCAATCGCCACACGCTGCTGCTGCCCCCCAGAAAGCTCATTCGGTTTACGGTCAGCGAACTTATCTAAGCCAACGGCGGTCAATAATTCATGGGCATATTGCAACGCAAATTGATCTGGCTTGCCTTGCTTCAGCATTAATGGCATGAGTACATTATTTAAGGCAGTAAAGGCCTGTATAAGATGATGGAACTGAAACACAAAACCTATACTATTGCCACGTAACGCTGTCCGAGCCGTATCATCCATACTGCTTGTCGCCTGACCCAACAAGTACAACTCACCACGACTAGGCTGATCTAATAAGCCAAGAATATTCAGTAAAGTACTTTTGCCTGAACCAGAAGGACCAATTAATGCAGCAAAGTCATTACGTTGAATACACAGATCAATCCCATGTAATACCTCCACTTCATTAGGTTGCCCAACATTGTAGGACTTTCGTAATGCTTCTAAACGCAGTACTTCCTGAGATGGATCAAACATGACGAATTGCCTCCACAGGATCGAGTGCAGCCGCCCGACGGGATGGTATTGCAGCAGCCAAAACCCCTGTCAAAGTCGCTAAGAATAATGCCGACAAGATAAGCTTGATTGAAATCGAAATATAAAACAAACCAGGACCAAACTGATTAAATCCCCAGATCAAACCATAGCTGACTACACTACCAAGCATGGAACCAAGCAGACCAAAAATTGCTCCCTGAAATAAGAAAACTCTTAAAATTTGCGCTTGTGTCGCCCCAGTCGCACGTAAAATACCGATTTCCCGAGTCCGTTGCACCACACTCACCGACATCACACTGGCAATACCAAAAGCGACTGAAATCCCCACAAAAACAATAATCATGTTGGTCGAAAGGCTCTGAGCGGTAATCGCATTCATTAATTGAGCATTGGTTTCAATCCAGCTTTCTGCTTTTAATCCTGTCAGGCGTCCGACTTGCGAGGCAATTTGATCCGCCTTAAAAATATCCTGAATCGTCAGATCAATCACGGTCACCCCACCCGGCAAATTAAGTAAAGATTGCGCCTGTTTCAAATCCAGATAAACATAGCGCGCATCCAATTCACGCACGCCCAGTTCAAATATTCCAGAGATATTCACCACCGCATTTTTCTGTTGCCCAGTATCTAACCTTAATTTGCTCCCGACTTGCACACCCAAATCTTTGGCCAATTGACGCCCAATTAATACATTATCTGCACTGACCCGTAATTCACCACTCACCATATATTGCTTTAACGGAATAATCTGTTGATAACGTTCAAGATTGATACCAACTAAAGCAACCGATTGAATCGCATCTCCGCGCTGTACAAATGCAGGACCAGAGACCACAGGAGAAACCGCCGTCAACACTGACAACTGATCTAAAGTCTCAGTAATCTGCTGCCAATTATTAATAGAGCGTAAGCGTTGCGCACGCTGATCTTCTTGTAACAACTGAAGTGTTCCTGCTGCTGGTAGCACAATGTGATTCACCTCATCTGGTGAAAGCAAACGAATATGCGCCTGTGTCCCTAAAGTTCTTTCTACAATATTCGATTGTAAACCCTGAATTAAGGCGCTAATGAACACAATGACGGCTACCCCCACCGCGACGCCAATGGTAATCATCATCGACTGTGTGCGACCCTCTCGCAAAAAACTGATTGCGATGGTCCACTCGGTCCAAAGTCGCCTAAAAAAGTTTTTCAATCGAATTTCACCGGTAATTCATTTTTGCTATTTTTCTGATCCGTTTGACTCTGGAAAACAGGTTTAGTTTTCTCTATTCGGACACGAGTTCCATCTTTAAGCACTGATTCTGCATCGGTAAGGACGTGATCACCTTCTTTCAATCCAGCTACAACTTCAGACATAACCAAACCACGTAAACCCAGTGTGATAGGATGACGTTGAATTTTTCTATCTCTTACTAAAATAACCATAGCCTTGTTGCCACTTATACTGCTTAAAGCATCATTTGGAATGACCATGGTTCGCTCGCGCTGGTTGGTTTCAACATTTACCGATACCGTCATGTCTTGACGCAAAAAATCAGGGACTGGATCAACTGTTAGTCGGACGTCTACTGTGCCACGTTGAGCATCAATACTTGGGGCAATAAAATTAATATGGGCAGGAAAAGGTTGATCTGGATAGGCATCCGTAATCACTGATGCTTTTTGTTGTAAAGCCAGCAGTGGTAAATTTCGCTCATCAAATGGCACTCGTATTTCAGTCGCACCATCCAGTGCAATAGTGAACAGAGTCTGACTCGGTTGCACCAAATCCCCTGGCTCAACATTACGGGTTAAAATAATACCTGAAACTTCTGCGCGAATTTTGGTCTTGGCGAGTTGCGCTTGTAATGCAGCGAGTTGTTCACGTAATTTTGTCTCTTCAACTTTATCTGGGGCAAGTGAAGCAACTTTTAATCGAGCTGATTCCAAATTATTACGGGCGAGTTTTTCTGCCTCTATCGATTTCTCCCTTTCCTCTGCTGATAATATTCCTAATTCGGTATTTCGTCTGCGTACCGCCTCTCTTTGAGCCTGTTCTAATTGCACTTTGGCATTCGCTAAATCGAATTCTGCTTGCGGACGTCTAGTGGTTGCGAGTTCCTTTAATTCAGCTTCTGCCTGCCGCACCTGCGCTGAAATTTCATCAGATTTCAGTACTAAAAGAACATCCCCTCGAGAGACCCGATCTCCCTCTTGAACCAAGCGCTCAAGAACAACCCCTGTAATTTCACTACCAATCTGAGTCCGAGATACTTTCTCTACCCGTCCTGAAGCAACAACTGTCTGAATCAATGGACTAGATACGACTTCATAACTAGGTAACAATGGTCCTTGCCACCAGCGATATATAGCAAAACTGACGAGCAAAACCAGTAGTATGATCATGATCCAAGGCTTATAACGGGTAACAAGCAATTCCATTCTCCAAGCCAGATTAAAGAAAAGTTTTTGAATTGAATAATTAATGTCTAGTTAAATATATATGAAAATTTAGTTACAACACACCAAATTAAAAAAGCACACCATTTTTATTAAATTATTTTCTCTTACTGTTATAGTTTTTTCATAATTTTGATTAAAAAAACAAACAAAAAATAAACCTATATTTTTATATATTTCAAAATCTTATATGAAATAATAACACGTTTTAGACTTTAACATTCCAGCTATCAATAACGTAATACATAGCCATATTTAGTAAAGTAGCTGTGATGGCGTCAATTGAACTCAACTCCTAAGCTATTGATTTAGTGAACCATAAAGTCAATAGCGTTTTACCTGTACCCATTTTTTACCCAAATTAGATTTAGCGCATTGAATCACAAAATTTATTTTGTTCAAATCAATTAACAGGAATTGAAATGGTGTACTGATTTTAACACGTATGCATTTAAAATTAAAAGAAATGTTATAACATTCCTTTTTTATATTTGTTTTTTTCATGTATCATTTAAGAATTCAACTGCAGCGAAAAAGTTATGTTTGAAAATATTGATGCTTTAAAAACAAAATTAGATCAGCATCGTCCTCTTTCTCCTGCAATTGTAAAAAATCTACAAGAAGATCTTATTGTTCGCTGGACATATCATTCAAATGCAATTGAAGGCAATACACTGACATTGCTAGAAACAAAAGTGGTTTTGGAAGGCATTACCGTTGGTGGAAAAGCATTACGAGAACATTTCGAGGCAATTAACCATAGAAATGCGATCTATTATGTTGAAGATATTATTCGTAAAGAAGAACCTTTTTCTGAATGGCAGATTCGTAATATCCATCAACTCATTCTAAAAAATATCGATGATGACAATGCAGGACGTTATCGCCAACAAAACGTGTTGATTTCAGGTGCTACGACTAACCCACCCGACTATACACTGTTGAATGATAAAATGGCTCAGCTTGTCGATTGGTACAATACTGAGGCACATAAGCTACATCCTATTGAACGTGCAGCTAAAGTACATGCAGACTTTGTAGGCATTCATCCATTTATTGATGGGAATGGTCGTACATCACGCTTATTGATGAATCTCGAATTACTTAAAGCTGGATATCCGCCTTGTGTGATTACAGTAGAAAATCGTTTGGCTTACTATGAAGCTTTAGATCAATGGATGGCTTATGGTAAAACTGAAGCATTTATCCAATTAGTTTCTGAGGCTGTGCTTGATGGATTTAAACCATATCAAGTTGTATTGGGGATTTAAGTATATCTACTAGGCCTCTACTTGAAACTTCAATTATTTTTAGGGGGTATTACCCTACAGAACAATGAAATAAATATCATTCAGACACTAAAGTATCTCTAGAGACACCCATCATTTTACATGCTCTAGAAACATTCTGAAGTTCTTCAGCTAAATTAAACTAAAGCAATGACTAGGGTGTGTTGACATTTACAGCCGATAAATTGAGCTAAAGAGGCAACCATATAAATATACAAGCTAAAGCAACAGCGCTTTGATAGTTACGTTTTAGCTTATCGTATCTTGTGGCAATTCCTCT
>NZ_VOZH01000058.1:0-11488 GCF_013419875.1 Acinetobacter sp. YH12049
CAATAGCAAGAGTGAACCACCTGATCCCTTCCCGAACTCAGAAGTGAAACCTCTTAGCGCTGATGGTAGTGTGGGGTTACCCATGTGAGAGTAAGTCATCGCCAGCTCATTATTCGAAACACCCCCTTCAAAGCGAAGGGGGTGTTTTTTTATGCGTGGAGAAAAAAGGGAAAAAAATAATAAGAAAAGCAGCAGGATAAAATAGGGAAATGATAGATATTTAAAAATAATACGGCTAAACAGCGCTAAAAATTTACATCAAGGTGAGTCTATATTCTTTATAGTGAAGTTCAGTCTCCAATGTATAAAAACAATAGGATGTGCAAATGCTCCAAGATCTCAATAAAGTCTCTATTTTAGAGATATTGCAGCAACGCTTTGAGGTAAATATGCAGCGTCATCCAGAATTGCTTTGGGATGATGTTAAAAAACAATTGATTGCACAGCCCTCAAAACTAAAAACTGTAATCGAAATGGAAAAAACAGGGGGTGAGCCAGATATTGTGAGGCTGAATCGGCAATCTCATGACCTGATATTTTATGATTGCAGCTTAGAGTCGCCAAAGCCTAGACGACGCTTATGTTATGACCGTGATGCCTTGGAGAACCGGAAGGATCATCCTCCCCAAAATAACGTTATAGATATGGTTCGAGACATCGGTGCTGAGCTACTGACAGAAGAGGACTATCGAGCGATACAGACAGTTTTTCATTTTGATTTAAAGACTTCGAGCTGGATTGTGACGCCAGCAGATATTCGGCAAAAGGGCGGGGCACTGTTTTGTGACCGACATTACGATCATGTATTTAGCTACCATAATGGCGCACAGTCATATTATGCGTCTCGTGGATTTCGCTGTAAGCTGGTGATTGCTTAATTTCAGCGCTATCAAGGTATTTAAAACAATCTAGAGTGTTCAGACGAACTTTTCTAAAGATATATTTTCGTTTGTTTTTTAGACATTTAAAATTTTTCTAAACTAAAGATAGAAATAAATGATGGTGTGTCGTTCTGAAGTTGAATGAAAGAATAGAAGAATTAGACCTAAAAACAAGGACATTATTATTTAAAAAAAGAAGTTAAATAATCATATATTGATAATGTTTAATAATTAAACTAAAGCATGAAAAATAACACAATTAACATGTACTTATAAGAGACTAGATTTATTAAACATACGTCTAATATCCCTAGAAAACACTGTTCCGTATATTCCGTGGCTGTTGAATTTTACTTAAAAATTCAATGAATGTTATGGACAAGTACTCATGGGAGATGAGAACGATGACAACGGAAAAAATAGACATAAATTCTGTAGTCGATAAGGCTAAATTTACCCCGTTCCACTTCAATGTAGTGGCTTGGTGCTTATTGATTATTTTATTTGATGGCTACGATTTAGCGATTAATGGCGTGGTTTTACCATTATTGATGCAAGACTGGGGCTTAAGTGCAATGCAAGCGGGGATGCTTGCTAGTACTGCGCTCGCAGGCATGATGTTTGGTGCCATGTTCTTTGGTTCTTTAGCAGATAAGATTGGCCGTAAAAAAGTCATCATGATCTGTATCGTTTTATTTAGTGGTTTGACCTTTGCTGGTGGTTTTGCGTCGAATCCAACAGAATTTGGTATTTTGCGTTTCTTGGCTGGTTTAGGGATTGGCGGTGTAATGCCTAACCTTGTGGCTTTAACGTCGGAATACGCGCCGCAGAAGATGCGTAGCACACTAGTAACGACGATGTTTAGTGGTTATGCAGTCGGTGGTGTGATGGCGGCACTTTTAGGTTCATGGTTCACCCCTGACTTTGGTTGGCAAATCATGTTCTTTATTGCAGGTATTCCACTTTTCCTTTTACCTGTGATTTGGAAATTCTTACCTGAATCTTTGGCATTTATGGTGAAAGAAAACAAACAGGAAAAAGCCCGCAGTATCGTGAAGCGCTTAGCGCCTGAAGTGAAAGTGACTGAAAATACAGTGTTCACTTTACCGCAAGAAAATGTACCTGAAGCTGCTAACGTGGTGAGTTTGTTCCGCCGTGGTCGTGCCGTAAATACATTGCTGTTTTGGGTGGCGTTCTTTACGTGCCTATTGACCATGTATGCGCTAAGCAGCTGGTTACCAAAACTGATGATGGCAGCCGGTTATTCTATGGATAACAGCTTAATGTTCATGATGGTCATGAACGTGGGCGCAGTTGTGGGTATTGTTGGCGGTGGTATTTTGGCTGACCGTTTCCATTTAAAACCTGTGTTGATGGTTTTGGGTATGATCGGCGCGATTGTGATGAGCTTGATGGGCTTCCAATCGAATCAGTTCTTACTATACATCTTGGTGTTCTTGGCAGGTGCTGCGTCTATTGGTTCGCAAATGCTGCTTTACAGCTATGTAGCGCAGTATTACCCACTTGCTGTACGTTCGACAGGTATTGGTTGGTCTTCTGCGATCGGTCGTATGGGCGCGATTGTAGGGCCGATTCTGATTGGTGGTTTGCTCGGTATGAACTTACCTGCGCATTTCAACTTTATGGCAGTAGGTTTACCTGTACTGATTACTGCAATCGCGGTTGCATTGATCATGCATGAAAATGACAGTGATAAAATTGATGTTAAAGAGGCATCTACAGCCAAAGCTTAAGTTGTGATTCTTTAAAAAGAAAAGCCTCCGAAAGGGGGCTTTTTTTATGTTTGATTTCGATAATATATAATGTGGCTTGCATAGGGGGACTGTATGATTTCAGAGTTAGTAAAACTAAAAAGACGTAAAGATGCTAAAGAAATAATTAAGAAGATAGATCAGAAACGAGAAAACTATTATTTAATACATTACTCTTGTGAGTCTTTTTACGATATTCAAGACGGTAGAACACCTCGGATTACTTCAGTAGCAATTGCTAATTTAGGATCCAATCAAACACATTCTTTTTCAATCCATAAAACGGCAGAACAAAAGAAAATTGGATTTGAAATGATCGATGATAAGTACGATGAATTAGAAAAAGGAATGCTCAAGGAATTTTTTGATTATTTAGCTGATCATCGAGGAAATAATTATATTCATTGGAATATGAGAAATATTAATTTTGGTTTTCAGGCGATTGAGCATCGTTATAAAGTCTTGGGTGGTAAACCTTATATTATTGAAGATGATCGAAAGGTGGATTTAGCCAAACTTCTGATAAATATTTATAGTGTTAGATACGCTTCTCATGGTGAGCATGGGCGGCTACATACAATTTGCAGTATGAATTCTATCAAAGCTAAAGATATGCTTACTGGTAAAGAAGAGGCTTTAGCATTTCAAGAAAAGGAATATATTAAGTTACATCAATCCACTTTAAGGAAAGTAGATGTAATGTCAAATTTACTTGAAAGAGTGTTAGATGGATCAATTAAAACTCAAGCAAATTGGTTAGATAGAAATGGGATTCATCCAATAGTATTCATCCAATTAGCTAAAGAACATTGGTTCATAGCCTCATTAGTTGGTTGTATTACTTTTGCTGGTACAATTAAGACACTATTTTTTTGACTTAAAATAGGTTCATTAAGTATTTAATTAATGAAGGGAATACTATTATGCAATTTAATTCCATCTCCCCAATTCCAGAAGACGATGAAGAACTGCATCTGCCTGAACTGGTGTACTGGGCATCTTTAGGTGAACTCGCAGAAGTCGAAAAATCTTTAGCGAATGGCACAGACGTAAACACTGCCGATGAAGAAGGCTATAGCGCACTGCATGCAGCCGCAGAAAACGGCTATTTAGACGTGGTGAAGCTTTTGGTAGCTAATGGTGCAAATGTACAGCATAAGACCCAATACACAGCATTAGAGCTTGCAGAAATGGCAGGCAATGATGATGTGGTAGCTTACTTAAAAAATTTGTAAGCCATAATATTTTATGAATCAACATTATAAAATACCCGCATGCAATATGCGGGTATTTTCATTTTAGTATTATTGTTGCTGTTGCTGTTGCTGTTGCTGTTGCTGTTGCTGTTGCTGTTGCTGTTGCTGTTGCTGTTGCTGTTGCTGTTGCTCAAGCTCCTGCTGAATCGCTTGATTAAACGCAGGCAAGTCATCTGGACAACGAGAAGTAATGAGCACCCAACCACCCGTATTACAGCGGTGCACCTGCTCATCGACCCAATGTGCACCCGCATTTTCCAAATCCAAACGAATACTTTTATAAGACGTCAGAGTTTTATCACGAATTCGTTCAGCATTAATGAGCGCCCAAGGACCATGACAAATTGCAGCAATAGGTTTTTGATGGTCAGCAAAGTTTTGAATAAGTCGCAGTGCATCTTCATCGATCCGTAGATGATCTGCATTGACAGTTCCGCCTGGAATTACTAACACATCATAGTCTTCAGCATTTACGTTGCTCAATTGGGCATTGGGTTGAACTTCAGCTTCGACCTTTTTGTCGGCTTTTACTGTTTGGACAACCGCATGTTTAATAGCGGCATGAATGGCTTCAATTCCCTTTTCATTTAAATAATTTAATGGTTGGATCAGCTCGTCATGTTCAACACCGACATTTGAAGTTATCACTAAAGCTTTTAAAGTCATGATTGACTCCTTGCAATGAGGATTGTCTACCACGCTAACAAGCTGACGGATTTGGGTATGTAATAATTTCGCAGGAAACTGTAAGAAGTTTTGACAGAGATGTTATGCGAAAGTTCTAGATTAGAGCGAACTTTTAAAAATCAGCTAGAAAAAGAAAACCCCAACATCCTGTTGGGGTTTTCTTCGTATTTCGTATTTTAGATACAACTCCATGTCATATCTCACGTCCTGATGCAGAAACTTATTGTTATTGTTTTATGTTTCGGAAACTTCCTGTTTCCTGATAACTGTAGATTAGGCCTGTTTGAATAAATTGAATAGCAGCAATTTTCTGCATGCCATGTAAGCCAAAACGTACAAAATTATTCTGTTACCTTTCCAAAGAAAAATCATCTGATTAATTGATTAGAATCAAATGATTATAAAAGGGAAGGGAACAATAAATGAAACAATGTATACAATATTTTCGAACGCCTAGCCTCATCGTCGGTATCTTGATGACAGCCGCATGCCATGCGGAAAACACCACAACTACAGCACAAGATCAAACACCAAGCCAAGCTCAAAAATCGGCACAAATCCAGCAAGAACAACGCTTTAAAATACAAAAAATCGCTCAATTTAATGAACCTTGGGCGTTTCAACAACTCCCAGATGGACGCTTATTGCTAACTGAAAGAAAAGGTCAACTGATCATCTTTAACCCGCAAAATCAGCAGAAAATACAGGTGAAAAACCTTCCCAAAGTTGCCTATGGCGGACAAGGCGGATTAGGTGATATTGCACTTGATCCGCAGTTTGAAAAAAATCATCAGATATACTTGAGCTATGCAGAAGCGGGACAGGGCGGTTTTGGCGCTGTCATCGAAAAAGCCACATTAAACCTCAATGAAGCTGTGCCAAGTTTAAAACAGCGAAAAATCATTTGGAGGCAAATTCCAAAAGTAGAAGGTCAAGGCCATTATTCACACCGTATGCAATTTGGAACAGATGGAAAATTATGGGTGAGTTCGGGCGAACGTCAGAAGTTTGATCCTGCACAAGATCTGCAGTCAAATTTGGGTAAAGTGTTGCGCTTAAATAGTGATGGAACGCCTGCTGCGGATAATCCATTTCAGACCCAAGGCGAAGTTGCCAAGCAAGTGTGGAGCTTCGGGCACCGTAACCCTTTAGGCATGGCATTTGATGCAAAACAGCAGCTTTGGGTGGCTGAAATGGGCCCGAAAGGCGGTGATGAGTTAAATCTCGTGCAGCGAGCGAAAAACTATGGCTATCCGCATGTGTCGAATGGCGATCATTATGATGATCAACCGATTCCTGATCATCATACACGGCCTGAATTTGAAGCCCCTGCCATCAGTTGGACACCGGTGATTTCACCGTCGAGTTTGATGTTTTACCAAGGGCAAAAGTTCCCCTTGTGGAAAAATAAAGCGCTGATTGGTGGTTTGTCGTCTCAAGCAATCGTGATTGTGGACACAGCACATCAACCGGCAACAGAAATCCAGCGTATCGACATGAAACAGCGGATCCGTGGCTTGATTGAGGCCAAAGATGGCGCAATTTGGGGGATTGAGGATGGTGAAAAAGCATGGTTATTCAAAATTGAGCCAAAATAGCGACTAAAAAATAAACAAAAAATTCAAAAAATAAAAAAAAGCCCCTCCGGGGCTTCTCACATACAGGCCTGCACGAATTTCAAATCCGTCACCTAAGCTGCATAGTGCTCATCGGCATTAAATGCATTGGCTTGAATTTGAATCAACTTACGATTTCCCTGTTCTCCATTCATCCGCCAATGCGCAATTTTAATATTATCGACGATCGAAACATCACCTTTTTGCCACTGCAAAAGCAGTGCATCTTTATACATCGCATCAAAAAATTGCTGCTTTTCAGCATCGCTCCATTCAATTTGTTGACCTTCTGGTGTGTAAATTTCCCAAGTCAGTTGCATGCCGTCCGCCGTCGAATCGATTTCAATCTCCCCGCGATTTTCAAAGCAATTTTTGGCCGCCTGATGGGCAAATGGATTGGTATTATTAGCAAAAGCCCACGGCTGAATCACATGCTTTTTCGTATCGGGGTGATGAATCACCAGTGGCGAACGCTGCAAGGTCAGTTTGGCTTTTTTATCTTGTCGAATCTCTAGACTAAACGGGCTCTTTTTCAGCAATAATCGGTCAAATAGCCCCACCTCGCACGCCGAGACATAAGAAAAATGGTTCCATGCACCAAGATATTTTTCCTGTAGATGTTTCGGAAAATTCTCCCAAATCTGCTCTAAGTTATTAAATCCTGTTTCTGCCAAATACGTCGAAGGTTCCTGACAAAATAAGGCGATATAACGCGAGCGTTCTGAGCGTACTCCGCCTTCAACATGCGGGCCTTGTACCGAGTTTTCGACTGGACCCAATTGCACTGTGTTGCGGTCTATATAACGACGGTAGTCGCCAGCACCGAGCAAGTTCTCGCTGTATTTTCGCATCCAAGATGCAACCCAGCTGGGCATATTGGGGTTAAAAGCATTCCATGGGATAAACTGAAAATATTGTTCAATCAGTTGGTTAAATTGTTCGGGTTGCTCGATGTTAAAACCACGAAACAGTAAGATGCCATTTTCATGGATTTGTTGTAAAAGCTCTTGTCGATGCGCGCCAATATATTGTGCAAGATCTTGTGGGCTATTGTGTTCTGGAGCGGCATGAAAAATGCGGGTAAAACTATTCAGTTGTTGCTGTTGCAATTGCATAGGTCATTCTCTAATTTTTTAATTCAATTTTTATTGTTGTCGCCTAATCCCTAAGCGCTGACAGTTCGAGCTGCTGAACTCGCAGCCGTTATTCTGTCTAAATTCTCTGCCGATTATAAGTACAGTTTTACTGTTGCGATGTAAGTATTGTTGATAAATTGCGATTTTTCGACGAATAGAGTGCGATCTCTGAATGAATGACGACATGAAAAAAGCCCTCGACATCCTATTGCAAAATCAATAAGTATTTGGATACCCATTCTTTTTTAAGTTGGACACTTTAATAAACGTATTCATTAATTTTGCAGTGTTCCTCAATTGGTAATGTGAATACCATGCCACTCACCAACGAGCTAATACGATTACTTTCAGCCTTACGTTGCTTGGTATTCACCGACAGGGCATAAATGATCATTGTGTCCCGATACATTTTTTCAGGCTCAACTTTATAGTCAATTTCCGCAGCACAAACCATTTTTCTACTAACTTCGTGTGACGCTCTACGATAGACCTCACGATCATCACTAGCCAAAGTCAGCTTTCTTCGTAATTCTTGTGCATACTGCATATATACGCTAACAAATTCAGGGTTATTCCCATATTTGAGCTTTATGTATCCCTCAATATCATCACGCACACCATTACTATTTGCATCAATCCCACCAATGTTTTTTGTTTTATCTTCATTTTTTAGGAATTTTGATGTTCTCACTTCTTTTAGTGAATTCTGAATACTTGGATTAAGAAGCGAGGAACAGGCCATCAAAAGTATACTTAAGCAACTCAGTGCAATAACCGCTTTTTTCATAGGAATCATTTTACTTTTTTCGTTTTAGATGCAAAGAGTGTCTGAAAATAAGAGTGTCCAATTAAAAGAAGAATCTGTGTCCAGTACGATATACTATCAAGTGTCCAATTGGGCAAGAATATGCATCCTATCGAGGGCTTTTTAGATTCATTCTAAAGATATGACTCCTGTCATACCGATCAGCGTTCCTGCTGCATGTGCATTATTTATTTTTATTGCAAGACATCCTGTCTCTGTATGTTCTTACTATAGGCGCGTTGCTGTTGAGGCCATAGGCGTAAATACTGCAAGCGCTGTAGGTAAATGCCTACAGCAGAACGTCGCTAAATCCTGCTAGTGTAGTGATCTAAATAACAACAATGAGTTTCGCGCATGCCTGCAACACAAATCGATATACGGATGCAATACAGCATAGAACAAGAACAACAGTTGATAAATGCTGTCTTTGACGCCTTACAACAGAGTTTTCAACTGCCTCGATATGACCGCAATATACGTTTGCAAGTGCATGCGCTACATCGGTTTCAGGTGCTTGATCATTTGACGCAGCCTGAGCGCTTTACACATATCACCATCGATTGTTTTGCGGGACGAACCGTGGCAACCAAGCGTAAGTTATATCAAATGCTGGTGCAAAATTTGGTGGAATTTGGCATTCCGGCCGACCATATCATCATTACCTTACGTGAAAGCCCTCTAGAAAATTGGGGGATACGAGGTGGTCAAGCCGCTTGTGATGTCGATTTAGGTTTTCAGGTCGATATTTAGTCTGTGCAAATACATGGAATGTTGCTTTCACATCGCCTAAACGAAAAAAGCCCCGACATCCTGTCGGGGCTTTTTCGGATTCATTCTAGCGGTATAACTCCTGTCCTACCGTTAAACTTCCTGCTCATTGTCTTATCATTGTTATTTTATGTTCAGTGACATCCTGTCGCTGTATGACCTTAATATAAAAGTAATCTAATAACGTGAATAGTGTCTATTATCCGCATCTAATGTAAGCCAAAACGTACAACACTTAAATTTTAATTCTGACCGTTCCTTCAAGGCATTGCATAGCAGCTAGGCTCTCGACTGCTAGATCTATGTTTCCAAATCGATCTAAACCGCTTTTAAAACAACAGGAAGCTGGTTTTGATGTGACCAAACACTTCGCCTGTGGTGTTACATATTTTTGCGATTAATTGGTTGAATGGTGAACTAATTTATCAGACATTAAAAATTCATAATGAAAAATATACAGGGAATAAGATCGATGCAAAGAACACTTACACAACAACGGACGACATCAAAACTTCAGCTCGCATTAGGCTGCGTCATTGCGCTTAGTGCTTCAGCAAGTTGGGCAGCATCTCCACAAGAGATTAAGAAAATTGCGGAAAGTCAAAAGCAAAGTTATTTAGAAACCTTGAAAACCTTGGTCAATATTGAATCTGGCAGTAAAGATATTGAGGGATTGAATCAAATTGCCAAGGTGGTCGCAGAGCAATTAAAAGCCACAGGGGCTGAGGTGAACCTGATTCAGCCCAAAGACATCATGAAACTCGATGGTGCGCCAGATCAGACAGGGCCGATTGTAAAAGCGGTACTGAAAGGCAAAGGTAAAACGAACATTATGTTGTTGGCACATAATGATACGGTGTATCAAAAGGGCCAATTACAAGGTCAACCGTTTCGCATAGACGGTAATAAAGCCTATGGTTTGGGTATTTTGGACGACAAGCAAGGTGTTGCAGCAGTGATTCATGTCTTGGATATGCTGAAACAGCTGAAGTACCAAGATTACGGCACCATTACGGTGTTAATTAATTCAGATGAAGAAATCAGTTCACCCGGCTCGCGCCAATTGATCATGGATACCGCTCAAAATCAGGACGTTGTCCTCTCCTTTGAAACCGGTGGTTTAGAGGGAAGCTTGATGTTAGCCACCAGTGGGATTGGTGCGGCTTATTTAGATATTAAAGGGCGGGGTTCGCATGCGGGGGTAAAACCTGAAGCAGGGGTCAATGTTTTGACAGAACTGGCTTTTCAGATTCAACAATTGGAAAATCTATCCAATCCGAAAACGGGTTTAAAGCTGAATTGGACCGTTGCGACGGCTGGAAAAACCCGAAATGTGATTCCTGACCATGCGACAGCGCAGGCAGATGCTCGTTCCTTAAAACCACAAGATTTTGCTGAGTTGGAAAAAACTTTGAAGCAAAAAGTCAAAACCAAAAAATTGGCGGAAAGTCAGGTCGAGGTCAAATTTGAAGTCCGTCGACCACCTTTAGAAGCCAGTCCACAAGCCAAAAAATTGGCCGCGACAGCCCAGCAGATTTACACAAACGAATTAAAGCTGCCGATGAAAGTTGAAACGACCGCTTGGGGTGGTGGTACTGATGCCGCTTTTGCTGGAGTTACTTCGAAAGCCGCGATCATTGAAGGAATCGGTATGTCTGGCGATGGATTACATTCAGATAAAGCAGAATATATTTTGACGGATTCTATCGTGCCGCGTTTGTACTTGGTGACCCGCTTAATTGTTGAAAGTTCTAAAAAGTAATCGTATCCGATTGGATGAGATCTAATGAGTCATTGCCCTGAGTTTGGTTGTGGCTCATGTTAGAGCTATTCTTATGTAGCATTTGAAATGAAAAAAGCCCCGACATCCTGTCGAGGCTTTTTCAGATTCATTCTAGCGGTATAACTCCTGTCCTACCGTAAGCTTCCTGCTTAGTCTTATCATTGTTGTTTTATGTTCAGTGACGTCCTGTCTCTGTATGCTTTAACTTTATCGTGGATGATGCATGGCGTATAGCTGCCATCTGCCGAAAATAATGTAAGCCTGAACCTACAAAAGGCGGCATCTATCACGCGAACGGCAACAATTAAGCACTCACATATTGCAGTAATTTTTTGAAAATCGCTTTAACCGCTTTGTTGTCAAATTCATTCGGTTCGAATTTATCTGTTTGATTACGTGTAAAAATGTCACGAATTTCAACTACAGCATTACTGTCAATTAAGCCCAATTGAGTTGCCACTTGGCGAATTTGATCAATCGAACGTGAACCATTGGTGCCTCCATAGCTAACGTATGCCGCAGGTTTTCCGCCCCATTCTTTACCGAGGTAATCCAATGCATTTTTGAGCGCAGGGCTGTAGCCGTGGTTATATTCAGGGCTAATGAAAATAAATGCGTCGCCTTGCGCGATTTTATCAAATGGAGCGTAAAACTCTTTCCTTCAGGTCAGAGATATAAGCGACACGACATGAAGTGTCGTTTGATTTAACTAAGGACTATTTTCCTTGAGTTTTGATTGTTAATATAAGTACATGAAAACCCTTAAATTACGTATAAAAGACAA
>NZ_VOZH01000059.1:0-11465 GCF_013419875.1 Acinetobacter sp. YH12049
GGAGCGACAATTGATGTAATTCGAGAATACATCCAAAACCAAGAAAGACCCGACTGAAAAGGCGTGCTATCCATCTCCATCTAAATCACAGATTATAGATGGAGAATTCCGCACATTTAGTTAAAAACCAAAAGCGCACAGCAGCAATGGTTGCTTGAAGTTTCGAAACGCTGGCTGAGTGTTGCAGAATGGTTAGCGCATGTGATTCCACATCCAGATGATCCGCAGCAATGGCTGTCTGCCAACTATCGTGATGTGGTGCTGAGCAAACTTGGTGAAGGTCGTATCGGTATCTTAGGAGATGCGGCTCATGCCATGAGTCCGCAGCTTGGACAAGGCGCCAATATGGCGCTGCTCGACGCATGGGCCACCAGTCAAGCCCTGCTTCAATATCAACAGGATTTCTCACTGCAAAACCTCTGGCAGCAGTATCATCAACTGCGGTTGCCGTCCGTGCGGTTTTACCAATTTTTTAGCCGCCTGCTGACACCGTTTTATCAATCACATCATCGCTGGACAGCGCCGCTGCGTGATATTTCATTTCGTGCCATGTATCAGCTGCCGTTTTTCCGCAAAGAAATGGCCATCACGATTTCTGGCTTAAAAACAGGTGCATGTGGGCAAATGAATTATGCCGACATAGCCCGCAAGTCTGCAGATGATTCTGCGGCTGAACTGCGCAATTTAAAATTTGATTAAGAATTAACTCCCCATCATTCTCTTGATGGCTTACACTATGATGCTGCTCAAATGCTGCGGCATTTATTTTTTGATTTTTGAATTGGTGAAATCCTCATGAACAACCTGCAATGGCTCGATGAAGTAAAATTTAACGAACAAGGCTTAGTGCCTGCTATTGCACAGCATCATCAAAGCGGACGCGTATTGATGGTGGCATGGATGAACCGTGAAGCGTTGGCGCAAACTGCAGAAAAAAATCAAGCGGTGTACTTTTCACGTTCACGCAATAAGTTATGGCATAAAGGTGAAGAATCTGGCCATTTCCAAACCGTGCATGAAATCCGTTTGGACTGTGATGCTGACGTGATTGTGCTACAAATTGAACAACATGGCGGCATTGCCTGCCATACCGGTCGTGAGTCGTGTTTCTATCGCAAACTTACTGCCAATGGCTGGGAAGTTGTCGATGCGCAATTGAAAGATCCGGCTGCAATTTATGGTGCAAAATCAGCAAATCCACATACCCTTGCGATGAATGCGTCCAATGTACAATCTGAGCAAGTCGAAGTACTCGACTACTTAGGTAAAATGATGGCTGAACGCAAACAAGCCGACCCTGAATCCTCTTATGTGGCAAAGCTTTACCATAAAGGTCTGAATAAAATTTTAGAAAAAATCGGTGAAGAAAGTGTTGAAACCATCATTGCCGCTAAAGATTTTAAAATCGAAGCCAATGAAGACAACAAAAACGATCTGATTTACGAAGTGGCAGACCTTTGGTTCCATACCATTGTAATGCTAGGTTATTTCGATATTGATCCACAATTGGTACTTAACGAACTCGCTCGTCGTCAAGGCCTTTCCGGTTTGGTTGAAAAAGCCAACCGTCAGCACTAAGACGCAACCGTGCCAGAGCTTAAAAAACCGACCGCGACCTATGAGCAGGCTACTGCCATAGATAACGCACGTCTAGGCAAATCATTTAAAGTGATCGCCTATGCTGGCACAGGTAAAACCACCACACTCCAAATGATCAGTGATGCCATGCCTCAGCGGCGTGGCATGTACTTGGCCTTTAACAAAGCCATTGCCACCGAAGCACAGAATCGTTTTCATCAAAATGTCGACTGTCGAACCTTCCACTCATTGGCTTATCGTAGTGTTCCACGTGGAGTGACTGATAAACTGCGTCTACCACGTTTAAGTCCCAGTTTTATTGCCAAAGAATATCGACTAGAACCGATCACCCTACGTCGTATGATGGGCGGTCGTTATGAAAAATATGTACTCATGCCTTCGCGTTTGGCGAGTCTGGTGGCAAATGCTGTTAGTTATTTCTGTTCGACCAGTTCACAGTACCCTGCCCCACGACATCTACAAGCACCGAGTTGGTTGCATCCTGACGATATCGAAAGCTTACAAAAGCACTTATATCCTGCGATTGAACGTCGTTGGTTAGAATCGATTGATCCGAACCATGCAGCAGGGATTGGACACGATATTTATTTAAAACTTTGGGCTTTGTCTGAACCGAATATTCCTGCGGATTATGTGCTGTTCGATGAAGCTCAAGATGCTGACCCACTAATGCTAGGGATTTTACTGAAACAGCGGAATACCCAAGTCATCTATGTGGGCGATGCGCATCAACAAATTTATGCATGGCGTGGCGCAGTCAATGCCATGCAGCAACTCCCTTTACCCGAATCACGTTTAACCACGTCGTTCCGTTTTGGTGAAGAAATTGCCTTGAACGCCAATGCTCTGCTGGGCGCATTGAATGAAACCGTGCCGTTATTGGGTAATCCGCAGCTCAACTCTAAAGTGGTCAATAAACCGCATACCAAGATGCGCGATGCCATTTTATGTCGTACCAATGCACGTGCGATGGAACTGTTATTGGCAGGTTTGGTCAAAGGTGAAAAAGTCAGCCTGCAAGCAGATCATGCACGACTCAATCGTTTTGTCGATGCTGCAGCCATGCTCAAGCAAGGTAAACGCGTGGTCGATGTCCCAGAGCTTGCATGGTTTAACTCATGGCATGATGTACATGAATATTGCGAGACCAATGACGGCAGCGATATTAAACCGCTAGTGAAGTTGGTCGATGACCACGGTACTGACCCACTGAAAAAGGCGCTGGCGAAAATCACCCCGATTGATCAAGCCGACTACATCATCTCGACCGCCCATAAAGCCAAAGGTTTAGAATGGGATCGGGTACATATTGAAGATGACTACCAATTTAAGCTCAACGATAAAGATTATAAAATTAGTGACGAAGAGTTACGGTTACTTTACGTGGCCTGCACACGTGCTAAAGTAAGTTTAAATATCCATCATATTTATGACTTGATGCAGCACTTAAAACGTCAAATGCCTAAATCTTTGGCACAAGCGGTCAGCTAGTATGATGACAAAGGTGAATAAACAATAAATCAGTAAAAGGTGCACCATGAAAATACAATCGATTCAACTCAAGCACACCCTTCATTTTACTGATATCACCCTCAATTTTAATTATCACGATCTGCCGATTACCTTAATTTTGGGTGATCAAAGCTCCGGAAAAACCTCCCTACTGCGCTTTAGCTACCAGGCCCTCACTTGGTTTGCTGCACGCTATAAAGATTTGCGTACCGCAGGTGTGGTGATGCTCGATCAAGACATCATGTTAAATCGCTTACAATCGAAACTTGATATTCAGGTCAGTTTTCCCGAAGACATTGGCGCATTTCAGCTTTCAAGTGATCAGCAAGACCAAGACCCACAATGTTGTTCATGGCAACTGTATAAAACATTAAACAGTCAAGGCGTCGGCCTCAGTAAGGCCGAAACACAGCAATTGGAATCGATGGTTGCGCTGTATCAAAAAGCCCTCAAAGCTGATCCGTTACAAGGGCTGCCGCTCATTGCCTATTACCCTGCTGAACGCTTCGTCAACGACGTAAATATTCTCAATAAAAATAATCCTGCTATTTTTCAGCCTTCACATGCCTATGAAATCTCGGCCATTCCCTTTACCACTTTTATTCGTTTTTTTGAGTGGTTTCGAGAAATATCCGATATAGAAAATGCACAAAGTGCCGAATTAATTCAAAATTTATTACATCCAAAAAACCCAACTGACTCATCCAACACATCTGACACGCCACTTTTTGGACAAAAACTGGCGCAAGCTCAGGCCGATCTACACGCGCCGTCACTCAGATCATTAAAACAAGCCTTAGAGACCGTGTTGCCCGATGTGACCAATATTTATCTGCAATATCACCCTAGATTACAGTTAATGGTCTGCTATCAAGGCAAAGACATGTTGTTTCAACAGTTGTCGAATAGTGTCCGCAACCTTGTGGCCTTAATTGGTGATATTGTGCGTCGCCTGTGCCTACTCAATCCTCATAGCTTATATCCGTGCCAAGAAGGTGACGGTATTTTATTGATCGACGCCATAGACCACCAACTCGATCAAAACATGACTCAAGTGATTTTGACCCGTTTAAATCAAGCGTTTCCACGACTCCAAATCATTGCCAGCGGCAACCGTCCTGAACTGCTGGAACAGGCTTCTCGTTTTCAGTGCTTACAACTACAGAATAAAAAGCTCAGTGAGATTCAGCCTGAAAAACTACAAGAAACTTATGATCAGATTTATCAGCAGTTGCAACTCGGATCAAAGGTATCGCTTCCAGCCAAAACTGAAGAGACTGAATTAAATGAGCCACTGAACAGCCCAGATACGATCCAGCACATGTTGCAATTAATCCAGACGCAACTGACCGAGCAACAGCAACAAGAATTGGTTAGGGCTTTATCACAGCGGGGTGATCAGGACGTTACGATCCAACCGCTAAGTTAAAAAAACTGAGGCTGATTAAGTGAGCGTAATCCATAGCCTCGATGTTTAAATATTCAGCAACAAGGCCGCAATAGATGTCTAGACAGTTTCGTCAGGCGTATAATGTGTAAGTGGTTCATAAAAAAGATTGATGTTGTTTTACGCATGTAATATGATCGGTTTTATTTGCAATTTTCATAGTAACATCGGAAATTGCTATCGCTTTACGAGTTGCGCAACACAGCTTGTTTTTAATTTTTTTGACACACATGGCTTTCAAGATTGAATTTTTGGACTGCTCTTTGCTGTCCTGTAATCCTTGAAAGATGAAATACACCTAGGTTTCACCGCCTAATCATGACAATGGATACGAGTGTGCTACCGATTATTATATTGTTACCGTTAATACTAGGCACAACACTTGTCTCGTGGTTGAAGCAATTCTCTCGCGGGGTAACAGCTTTAGGGGCGATTGGCGTCAGCCTCAGCAGTTTAGTTTTATTATTGAGTCAGGCCCCAGATGTCTTTAATGGCAAAACCATCATTCAAACTTGGCCGTGGCTCACTCAAGTTGGCATTGATTTCAGTTTCCGTCTCGATGCACTGGGCTTGTTGTTTTCCCTGCTCATTACGGGAATAGGCACCTTAATTTATATCTATGCCTACTATTATTTAAGTCCAAAGAATTCGCTCAGTAAACTGTATGTTTTATTGATGCTGTTCATGGCTGCCATGCTCGGCATTTCATTGTCTAATAATTTAATTTTATTACTCATTTTCTGGGAACTCACCAGTATTTCATCTTTCCTATTGGTCGGTTATTGGAGCAATTACGACGCTGCTCAGCGTGGCTCTCGTATGGCTTTGACCATTACAGGCATGGGTGGTCTATGTATGTTGGGTGGTTTTGTTCTGTTGGCGCAAATCACGGGCACCTATCAGATTGATCAAATCTTGACGATGAGTAGCCAAATTCAGCAGCATCCGCTTTTTGTACCTGCACTGCTATTGATTTTAATGGGGGCATTTACCAAAAGTGCGCAGTTCCCTTTCCATTTTTGGTTGCCAAATGCCATGGCAGCACCGACCCCCGTCTCAGCTTATCTACACTCTGCTACGATGGTGAAAGCCGGAATTTTCTTGCTTGCACGCTTATTGCCAATCTTTGCAGGCGCGGCGTTGTATCACAACTTGGTCACCTTTATTGGTTTGTTTACCTTATGTATGGCGGCCTTCTTTGCCATTTTCAAAGAAGATTTAAAAGGGCTGTTGGCCTATTCCACCATCAGCCATTTAGGTCTGATCGTTTGTTTACTCGGGATCGGTTCTCCCCTCGCAGTTGCCGCTGCTATTTTCCATATCATTAACCATGCAACCTTCAAAGCAGCCCTATTTATGATCGCGGGGATTATTGACCACGAATCAGGTACACGTGATTTACGAAAACTCTCTGGTTTATGGCAATTACTTCCGTTTACAGCAACGCTGACCATGATCACTGCGGCCTCTATGGCAGGTGTACCATTAACCAATGGTTTCCTTTCTAAAGAGATGTTCTTTACTGAACTTTTGGCCAACCTGACTGGGCCAGTGATGATCGTGTCAGCCATCATTGCCACCTTTGCCGGTATCTTTGCTGTCGCGTATTCGGTACGTTTGGTTCATGGGGTATTTTTTGATGGTCCACTAGGGAAAGATGTTCCCAATAAAGAAGCGCATGAACCACCGTTTGGCATGCGCGCACCAGCAACCTTACTGGCTGCTTTATGTATTTTAGTTGGACTCTTCCCTGCGTTATTGGTTGAGCATATTGTCAATAGTACCGCGCGTGCGAGTATTCAAAATACTGCGTTTGAAGGTACACATTTAGCGATTTGGCATGGTTTAAATGCACCCCTTTTGATGAGTGTGATTGCACTTTTAGGTGGTTTAGTTTTCTATTTCGCATTGGCAAAGGGCGGCAAATTACGCCGTATCGATTTGGATCCTCTTTTGGGCCGTTTGCAAGGTAAAGTGCTGTTCGACTTATTTTTAAAGCATCTTTTACTCAGCTCAAGAAAGTTCCGTCGCTTTACTGAAAATGGCAAATTACAAAGCTATTTATTGTGGATTTTAATCTTTAGTGTAGCCATCGTCATTGTTCCATTTTGGCTGCAAGGTATCGGCACAGGCAGCCGTGAACTGATACATGCACCAATCATCGCAATCGTTCTGTGGCTATTATTATTCTCTGCATGTTGGATGATGCTTTGGTTCCACCATGAACGGATTAAAGCCGTCCTCATCAGTGGTGCAGTCGGTCTGGTTGTGACTATGGTGTTTATCTGTTTCTCCGCTCCAGATTTGGCGCTCACGCAGATTACTGTTGACGTGGTGACCACCGTGCTCTTACTCATGAGCTTATCATTATTACCACAGCTCACACCTTATGAGTCGAGTGTGTCTCGTCGTTGGCGAGATGCAATAATTGCGATTATTGCAGGTTTAGGGATCGCATGGATTTCATGGCTGATCATGACCCGCGATCATAATTCCATCTCATGGTTCTTTATGCAGCAATCCATCCCACTTGGTGGTGGTACCAATGTGGTCAACGTGATCTTGGTCGACTTCCGTGGCTTCGATACCTTTGGTGAAATTACCGTACTGGGAATTGCCGCAATTGGTACGCTGTGCATGATGGATGGTATGCGTGCTCATGGTACCACCATTACGCAAGGTCTGACCTATCGTTTTAATCCGTCACCACTGATGTTCCGTATTACATCATCATGGATTTTGCCTTTAGCACTCGTCATCAGCTTATATATTTTCCTACGGGGTCATAATTTACCAGGCGGTGGCTTTATTGCAGGCTTAATTACCTCTTTAGCCTTAGTGATTCAATATATTGCGCTCGGCCAAGACCGTGCTGAACAACTGATTGGTGCAAAATCAGGTCGCTTATATGAAGTTTGGATTGGTATTGGTTTAACCATTGCGGGGCTGACAGGTATCGCGGCTTGGCTATGGGGGCGTCCATTCCTGACCAGTGCTCATATCTATGTATCGCCACCCATTTTAGGTGAAATGCACCTTGCCTCCGCTGCCCTCTTCGACACAGGTGTCTACATCACCGTTGTGGGCGCGACGATGTTAATGATTTCCGTCTTAGGCGACTCGCGTCACTCGAGTATGTCTGGTCCAGTTCCAAGAGGCGAATAAGATGATTAGTTTAGAATTTTTACTCGCTTCAGCCATTGGCTTACTGACTGCAACAGGGGTCTACCTGATTTTGCGGGCACGTACCTTTCCTGTCGTACTGGGTTTAGCCATGATTGGCTATGCCGTGAACTTATTTTTATTTGTCATGGGGCGTATTCATGTCAACGCACCTGCCGTGTTAACTGAAACCACCAAAGCGACCGATCCTTTACCACAAGCCTTGGTCCTGACAGCCATTGTGATTGGCTTTGCGACCACTGCCTTTATCGTACAATTGGCTCTGCGTAGCCGCTATGAAACTGGAACAGATCATGTGGACTCCAAAGAAGAAATACCGCAAATTGACCCGCGGGAGGATGAGCCATAATGCATGACTTCATCCAATTTTGGACTACGCATAGCCCGATTTTCAGTATTTTAATTCCTGCAATTACTGCATTTATTTTAGTCCTGCTGGGCAACCCCGGTTCTGGCTCGTTGGCGCATGACTGGCGACAACCTTGGCGTCGCGGAATCAGTTATGTCTCTGGTATCCTCGGACTGATCACATCCATCAGTTATTTGATGATTGCCAGCTCTGGTCAAGTTTTGGTTTATAACTTGAGTGAATGGGCCGCACCATTCGGCATCGTTTTAGTCTTAGATCGACTCTCTGCTTTCATGTTGGTGCTAACCTATGGACTTGCTGTGCCAGTGATGTGGTTTGCTAGCAAAGAATGGGACGAACGTGGTCGTTATTTCCATGCCATGTGCCATTTCTTACTGATGGGTTTGTGTGGTGCGTTCCTGACAGGCGATTTATTTAACCTGTTTGTGTTCTTTGAAATCCTGTTGATGGCATCATATGTTTTGCTCTTACATGGTCAAGGCAAAGCACGTTTTCAGCTTGGTATTCATTACGTCACCATTAACCTATTTGCCTCTGCCCTCTTCCTGATTGGACTCGGGATGATTTACGGCAGTGTAGGTAGCTTAAATATGGCTGATGTTGCACGACTTATGCCTTTGCTTGAAGCGGATCAACATCGTATTGCTGTGGCTGGTGCATTGTTACTGTTCACTGTCTTTGGCATCAAAGCTGCAATGCTGCCTGTAGGGTTCTGGTTACCAAAGACCTATGCTGTGGCAACCACGCCTGTCGCAGCCTTATTCACTATAATGACCAAGGTCGGCATCTATGCCATTCTCCGTGTCAATGGTACTGTGTTTGACGATGGGATTAGCCGTGAAATCTTACAACAGTGGTTGTTACCGATTGGCTTAGTAACCTCGCTCTATGGTGCCTATAGTGCTATCGGAACGGATCGCTTACGTCGTTTTGTCGGTTTTATGATTTTGTCTTCTATCGGGACAATATTGGTTGCGATTTCACTCTTTAATACTGATGCATGGGCTGCGGGGCTTTATTACCTGATTCACAGTACCATCATTGGTGCAGCTTTTTATATTCTCTCGGGTTGGATTACCTCACAACGTGGCGAATTTAAAGATCATTTTAAAATTGCGCCCCGTATGAAACAGCATAATACCGTTGCTGTTTGCTATTTCATCATTGCGTTGATGATGGCTGGTCTACCGCCATTTAGTGGATTTTTGGGTAAAGTATTTCTCTTACAAGCAACGGCCAACTCACCTTACCAAATCATGATTATTTTGATCGTATTGTTGGTGAGTTTACTCAGTATTATCGCATTCACCCGAGTTGGTTTTGTGCTTTTCTGGCGTTCATCTCGCCCAGAAGATGATATTGATACTGAAGAATATCAGCGTTATCAGGCTTTACCGAATAAGGCTCCGCTTCGTAATGACAAAACCATTTATCTGCTGTTAACAGCGCTCGTGGGATATATGGTTTTTGCTGCGCCGATCTATGACTATACCTACAAAACTGCACAGCAAATTCAAGACAATCCATTATATGAATCATTGCTGCTAAAAAAGGATGAAGAAGGTCAAATCATCAGTGTTCAACCTTATGATCCTGAAAATTTACCTGAAACTAAATATGGTGGTGAATCAGCCGATCCAAATGCACACCTCATTCCTGCATTGATTGCACCTGAAACTCTACATGGCGAGCATATTTCTGAGTATAAGCAACGCCAAATTCAAGGACAGCAACAAGAAGAAAAACTACCTGAAGAGACCCAACTAAAACCGATGGAGGCACCTTAACATGGCGAAAACATCTGTATTAAATCGCTGGTTTCCGCATCCATTGGTATCAGTCATGGTTGGTCTGAGCTGGGTGATGTTAGCGCACAGTCTAGATGCGGCCACACTCTGCATGGCCTTGGTTTTAGCCATTGTTATTCCACGATTGGTTCGCCCTTTTATTGACCGAACGCCGAATATCAACTGGCTGGCAGCATGTAAATTATTCTTTGTGGTGCTGTGGGATATTATTGTCAGTAATATCCATGTTGCAAAATTAGTCCTTGGGCCAACACATAAACTGCACCCGAAATGGTTCCGTGTTCCTCTCGATACACAGCATGAGGAAGTCAATTCTTTACTTGCGATGATCATCACCACCACACCCGGTACAGTGTCTGCTGGGATTGACCAAGACCGTGGTGATATTTTGGTCCATGCGCTGAGCACGGATGACCCTGAAGCGGAAATTCAAACCATTAAAGAGCGCTATGAACGCCCTCTCATCCTCATTTTTGGCGCTGATACAGGAGAATCCACATGACAATTTTACCGTATGCGCTTGGCATCTGTTTAGTTGCGGTGACGATCTCGATGTTACTGTGCCTCATCCGCTTAGTGATGGGACCCTCAATCGTAGACCGACTACTTGCTTTAGATACCTTATTTTTAAATGCCACCTGTTTAATTGTCATTTTAGGTATTTATTGGGCAAGTACATCGATGTTTGAGGGGGCATTATTGGTTGCCATGCTTGGGTTTGTGTCTACAGCCGCTTTAGCACGCTATTTCACCACTGGCCACGTGATCGACTAGGAGTCCATTAATATGCAATTAGTCATGGAAATTTTGGTCTCGATTTTTTTGGTTATTGGCGCTTTTTTCATGTTGGTCGGCGGTATTGGCATGGTTCGCCTACCCGACTTATTTATGCGTCTGCACGCACCGACCAAATCGAGCACCTTAGGCTTAGGAAGTTTTCTAATTGCTGCAATTATTTATGCAGCATTTCAAGGTCGTTTTGGTTTTGCAGAGATCTTGATCACGCTCTTTGCCTTTATTACAGCACCGGTTTCTGCAAACCTTATGGCGCAAGCGGCATTACATTTACGACTTCGCTCGATGAGTGGTGATGCACCAGAAGCTCTCAATCGCCCTCTTCCTTGGCAACGAACTCGGCGCCGTGCCTTTCACTCTAAAATCCATTCAAAACCGGAAGATCTGGATTAATTCCAGATCCAGTTTTGTTTATGTCTTCGAGCTAAAAAATTCTTTGATTCGCATCCACATTTTTTCAAATACGCTACTTTGAGCCATATATTGCAAACGCTTTTGGTTATATGGCGTCGTTTTTAAACCATATTTTTCAGCTAAATCAATCAGCATATTTGTTTCATAACTACTTTGAAAATGATCAGACCATTTAGGCTGATATTGACTCATCTCAAGATTCGCCAATTCTTGACATCCTCACCCCCTTAAAAGAGGGTGATTCCTACAGCTAGACGCTTATGCCCAAGCGCAAGAATGTTTAGAGCTGAGTTTATATCTCGATCATGAGCTGTACCACAGCTCATGCACTCCCATT
>NZ_VOZH01000005.1:0-135017 GCF_013419875.1 Acinetobacter sp. YH12049
GTTCAAATGGCTATTCTACGTTTGATTGGTTTTGGAAAAAAAGAAGAATTTAAGAAAGTGCTAGCAATTTTAAGAAAGAAAAAGCCTGATAGGACAAGGATCCTATGAAATTTGTCGTGTACAGAGAAATTAATTAAAAAAATATGCAAAACAAGGGGTTGGCATATGAAATTGATAAAAATTGTCACACCTGTTGTTTTACTTGGGCTTACACAATTTACATTTGCAGATGGTAACTTTAAGCGCTTTTCTGTATCTGCAGGTTGGTTACACGTGATGCCGCAAGGAAAGGCGAATCCTTTTAACATTAATACTTCTGTGGCAAATGGGACACAGGCCAAAGTTGGAAGCATTAGTGAAGAGGGTTTTTTACAAGCAATTGACCCAAATGCAACGATTCAAGACGGTGATAACACAGTAAATTTAAAGGAGACTTTAGGAACATTATTAGAAGATAGTTTTATTAATGGACTCATGACAGATGGCAAAGGCAATATCAAACCAGATATTGCAGGGACATCGACATTATATGGATTGGAAAATTGGTCAGCAGGAGGCACTGGTCTAGAAGCAGAGGATGTTGATACTTTAGGTTTGATGGTCAATTATTATATCAATGACAACGTATCCTTACAGATGATTGGCGGTATTCCTCCCAAAGTGGATATTCAAGGGAAAGGGATGATTACGGCACCTTTATCTGGCAATGCAATGCCGGGAGGTCTTGCTGGTTTGCTGTTTCCGGACGGTTTACCTTTGGATTATGATGTACCAATTACCAATCTGGATGCTTATGGTAAAGCAGCAACAGCGCGTGCTTGGACGCCAGCATTTCAAGCTCAGTATCAATTTGGAAAATCGGGCGTGAATAAATTCAGACCTTATGTAGGTGCAGGGATTATGTATGCGTATTTTAATGATATTGAACTCAATAAAGGTATTGAATCTGACTTAATTGCTGCAGGGCATATGATTCAAAATATTAAGGATAATCTTGCAGGTGCTGCATTAGACGGTAAAGAATCATCAGGTAAAATGGTGGTCGATGTCGATGCGGATGATGCGATTGCTCCAATTGTCACACTCGGTTTTACCTATGACTTCACCCCAAATTGGTTTACAGCAGCTTCAGTGTCTTATGCAAAGTTAAATAATAAGACCAAGATCGATGTGATTAACCAAACGACCGGTGAACAGTTAATTCATGCAACGACAAAGATCGATATTGATCCCATCATTACTTATTTAGGTGTCGGTTATCGTTTCTAAAAATTATGAAATCTCTGAAATAAAAAACCGCTCATAAGAGCGGTTTTTTGCTTTAAAGCATAAAGGATTATTTTTCAATAATCGCTGTTACGCCTTGACCACCCGCAGCACAAATTGATACGAGTACACGGCCTGAACCTTTTTGGTTCAATAGTTTTGCAGCAGTTGCAATAATACGACCACCAGTTGCAGCAAATGGGTGGCCTGCAGCAAGAGATGAACCTTTCACGTTCAATTTAGAACGATCAATTGAACCCAATGGTGCATCTAAGCCTAAACGTTCTTTACAGAATTTAGGATCTTCCCAAGCTTTCAGTGTAGACAATACTTGAGATGCAAACGCTTCATGAATTTCATAGTAATCGAAATCTTGTAGCGTAATACCTGCACGTTCTAGCATACGAGGTACTGCATACGCTGGCGCCATCAATAAGCCTTCTTTTTTCTCTACAAAGTCAACCGCCGCTGTTTCTTGGAAAGTTAAATAAGCAAGAACTTCGTGACCGTTTGCTTTTGCCCATTCTTCTGATGCAAGAAGGACACATGACGCACCATCAGTCAGTGGAGTCGAGTTACCCGCGGTCATGGTACGTGCATCGCCTTTTCCAAACGCTGGTTTTAACTTCGCAAGTTTTTCTACTGATGAGTCTGCACGTAAGTTGTTGTCACGCTCTAAACCAAGGAATGGCGTAATAAGGTCATCGAAGAAACCTTCTTCATAAGCAGCTGCCATTTTTTGATGCGAAGATGCAGCAAGTTCATCTTGCGCTTCACGAGAGATACCCCATTCAAGCGTTGTAATTGCTTGATGGTCACCCATAGAAAGACCTGTACGTGGTTCACCGTTCTTCGGTGCATCCATCAAATCTTTAACATTAATTTTAGTTAATGCTTTTAGGCGGTCTTTACCTGTTTTAGCAATATTCAATTCAAGTAAAGCTTTACGTAAGCCATCACCAAAAGCGATCGGTGCATCAGAGGTTGTATCTACACCACCAGCAACACCCACTTCGATTTGACCCAATGCGATTTTGTTAGCAACCAAGAAAGCTGCTTGTAAACCAGTACCACATGCTTGTTGAATATCGTAAGCAGGTGTTTCAGGAGCAAGTTCGGTATTGAGTACACACTCACGGGTCATGTTAAAGTCACGACTATGTTTTAACACGGCACCAGCAACAACTTCACCAAGGCGTTGACCTTGAAGGTTGAAACGTTCAACAAGACCATTTAATGCAGCTGTGAACATATCGCTGTTTGATGCAGTGAAGTAAGCGCCGTTAGAACGAGCGAAAGGAATACGATTACCACCGATAATAGCAACGCGGCGAACTGTGTTTTGACTCATGGTATTATCCTGTTGAACAGACGTTTGAGTTGTTGATTTTAAAGCTGTTTTAGGGTTTGAAGCGGGTGTCTTAGTGCGCGTAGATGCACGACGAGGACGGCTCGTTTTAGCGGCATCACTTGTAGACTTGGTTGCTGTGCCCGTACTTTTAGCGCTACGTGGCGTACTCTTTGATGTATTTGACACAGTTTCCGTAGTCGGACTTTCGACTGCTGGATTTTCTTGAGTTGTTTTGCTCATAAGGCTTTTCCAAGCATGTTGATGATCTTCTTGACGGCTACATTAGCATATTCACCAAAGGGGTAAATTGACTAAAATGACATTCGCTAAAGCATTCAGGTCAAGCCATCTGCGGTTTAACTCAAGTATGATTCCATGGAAACTGATGGAACTATTGAAATATAAGTATCTGACATCATCTTGAAGTTAAAGGGATATCTTCAGATCCATCAAAAATTAATCTGTATGAGAGATAATAAACATGACTGATCAATACCAAACATTTGCAAAATCTCCTATTGGTAAATTTGTCATCAAAAATTTAGGTTTACCATCACCGACTTTTTTAGAGCGTTTTGAGTCTGCAACACCTGTAGTTAAAGGTGCGGTTTTATTCGGTGCAGCGCCTGCTTCAACATTGTCTGGTGCAATTGCACAAGTCTTGGCAAATATTCATGCCAATAGCTATGCAGGTAATAATGCTGAATTACAACAAGCTGCGGCAAAATCAGGTCTGAACTTAAGCGCATTTAACGAAGGCGATAAAGAGTCTAAGTTTAAAGTTGTGGTATTTGATGCTTCAGGTATTCAAAACTCAGAACAACTGCATGCCTTATATGCATTTTTTAACCCAATCGCACGTCAAATTCAGGCGTCTGGTCGCGTTGTCGTTGTTGGTACAACACCAGAAACTGCGAAAACTGTAAAACAAGCCATTGCACAACGTGCACTCGAAGGTTTTGTAAAATCAGTGGGTAAAGAGTTTAAGAAAGGGATTGCTGCACAGTTAGTCTATGTGGACGAAGGTGCTGAAGCAAACTTAGAATCTGCATTACGTTTTGTAATTTCTCCACGGTCAGCTTATGTATCGGGTCAGGTGATTCGTGTATCTAAAGCAGATGTTGTGGATGTTGATTGGAATAAGCCGCTTGCAGGCAAAACAGCTGTTGTAACAGGTGCAAGCCGTGGTATTGGTGAAGCAATCGCACATGTATTGTCACGTGATGGCGCGCATGTGATTTGTTTAGACGTTCCACAGCAGCAAGCAGATCTTGACCGTGTTGCAGGTGAAATTGGCGGTTCTACGCTCGCGATTGATATTACTGCAAACGATGCCGGTGAAAAAATCAAAGCGGCTGCAGCTGCTCAAGGTGGTTTGGATATCATCGTGCACAATGCAGGGATTACCCGTGACAAAACTTTGGCCAATATGAAACCTGAGCTTTGGGACTTGGTGATTAACATTAACTTGTCTGCGATTGAGCGTGTAAATGATTACCTTCTTGAAAATGATGGCTTCAATGCAAATGGTCGTATTGTGTGCGTATCTTCTATTTCAGGTATCGCAGGTAACTTAGGTCAAACCAATTATGCTGCTTCTAAAGCAGGTGTTGTTGGTGTGGTTAAATTTACTGCTCCATTATTGAAAAATGGCGTAACCATTAATGCTGTTGCTCCAGGCTTCATTGAAACGCAAATGACTGCTGCGATTCCATTTGCAATCCGTGAAGCAGGTCGTCGTATGAACTCGATGAGTCAAGGTGGTTTACCTGTAGACGTTGCTGAAACGATTGCGATGTTTGCTTCAACGGCATCGACAGGCTTGAACGGTAACGTGGTACGTGTGTGTGGTCAAAGCTTGTTAGGGGCTTAATTAATCCCTCCCGACCTCCCTTTGAAAAAGAGAGGAGAAGTCCCCCTTTATCAAAGGGGGATGAGGGGGATTTAAAATATCCTTCTTTAAAAGGAAGGGAACTTTATAAAGATAAAACTTCCAAAGGTTTAGTATGAATACTCGCCATTTTAGTCAACTTCCAAAACCTTATTTAGCCTATCCAAAAGTGATTCAAGGCTTGATTTTTAAAAAGCCTAAAGCTGAAAAAGTGCTGCCGCAAGTTGAATATGTGGTGGATTCATTTAAGGTTGATCAAAAGCATTTAAAAGCCTATAACGAAGTGTGTGGCTTTAAAAACAATGGTTATATCCCAGCGATTTATTTGGCTGTGCTTTCTCAAAGTTTGCAAATGCATATGATGACTACGGAAGCTTTTCCATTTGCGATCTTAGGTTTGGTACATATTCGTAACCAAGTGAAGCAATATCGCAAAGTTGGTGTGAATGAAACACTGTCATTGTCATGCAAATTTGGTGAATTACAGCCACATGATAAAGGCGTGCAATTTGACTTTATTACCACTGCAAAAGTGGGCGATGAAGTGGTTGTAGAATCATTAACCACGTATTTAGCACGTCAAAAAACAGAGAACAAAGCTGCGGCAAAATCTACCGAAACAAAGTCAGCTGAGTTGCAAGTTCAAGCTGAATGGAATGTTTCTGAAAATACCGGTCGCCGTTATGCGTTGACTTCTGGTGACTTTAACTTGATTCATATTCATGCTGTAACCGCTAAAGCGTTTGGTTTTAAACAAGCCATTGCACATGGTATGTGGAGTAAAGCCAAAGCCTTGTCGAGCTTAACTTTGCCAGATGCCTATGAAGCGGATGTCTGGTTTAAATTACCGATGTATTTGCCTTCTCAAGTTGAGTTCCTTACTGCACAAACGGGTAAAGATACAGAGTTTGCTATTCGAAATAGTAAGAACAAAAAGCCGCATGTAGCGGGAAGTGTAAAGGCACTTTAAGACTTAAGCCTAAATCGATATCGGTTTAGGCTTTTTTGTTTTAATCTCAAGCGATTCATATTCAAAGGAATGATGATGCAGGCGCTCAAAGAATATCTATTTGCACAGAAGAATAATTTTCAAGGTACGGTTGACGAGGCGTTTCAAGATTTGGCGGCGCAATTTAGCCGTATGCAGGATGCTCGAACCCACTTAGGCGGAGCCGCCTTAGTGGTGTATTTTAAAGGTCAAAAAGTTGTGGATATTTGGACCGGTAAAAAGTCAGCCGAAGAAGCTTGGCAGTCCAATACGCCCTCGGTCTGTTATTCCACGGGTAAAGGTGTACTTGCAACGCTTGCACATATCTTAGTGAGCGAAGGCTTTCTAGATTACGATACTCCCGTTGCCGTATATTGGCCGGAGTTTGCTCAAAATGGTAAGTCGGATATCACATTAAGGCACATGCTGAGTCATCAGAGTGGTTTATACGATATTCGTAATATCATTCAAACAGCATCTGAAATGGCTGATTGGTCACATATGCTTAAAGTCATCGAACAAGCTAAGCCACGTTTTGAGCCATCAACTGATGCAGCATATCAACCGTTAACCTTCGGTTGGCAAGTCGGTGGTGTACTTGAAAAGGCCACAGGTCGACCGCTTACAGAATTGATGCAACAGTATTTGGTTGAACCTTTAGCATTGGATCATGCTTTTTTTGGTGTACCAGATCATCAACTTGGTAAGGTTGCACGCTTGATTCCGAAAAAGAAACAAGTAGAACGCACTATAGATGCTTCTGTTCAAGAAAATACCCAAGCGCAGACAACGAAAAAAAAGACCGAGACACGAAAACCGTCAATCTTTGATCAGCTCCTGCAAATTTCAGGACAAAATTTGCAAGACTTTCAAGATGGTATGATTCCTAAAGGAATGCGCAAGTTTTCATTTTTTAGTGATGAGGGTTTGCAAGCCATTATTCCTGCGGCAACAGGCGTATTTAGTGCTAATAGTTTAGCGAAAATCTATGCAATGCTAGCCAATCATGGCCAGTGGCGAGGACAGACCTTAATCACACCACAAGTTTTTGAATCTTTAAGTAAAATTCAATATAAAAAACGTGATCGTATTATGCCTTTACCGATGAATTGGCGTTTGGGATATCATCGAATTTTGACTTTAGGCAAATCGAGTCAAGGTTTTGGACATATTGGTTTTAATGGTTCTGGGGCTTGGTGTGATCCGCAGCGTGATTTAAGTTTTGCTTATACACATAACTTTGCGACGGGTTCAATCACCGGCGATTATCGCTTATGGGGCTTAACTCAAGAAACCTTACGCTGTGCAGATAAAGTATTAAAAGGTCGTAAAGGCTGGATTTAAGATACTTCGGAATAGAACAGAAATTGGGGAAATGTGAAAAATATGCTATTTTCCCTCGCAGTTTTAGACTGCTGTGATATCCCTATGAAAAAAGTTGTTTTGATTCCCTTAGTAGCAACGTCGGCAATGTTGGGTTGTCAGGATTCAACTCAAACGAAAGCAAAAGAGATAGAAGCGATTACTGCCGAAAAACAGCAAGCTGCATGGGTGGGTGATTTTAAAGGTACCACGCCGTGTATGGGCTGTCTTTCTCGTTGTGAAGATTGTCCCGGTATGGCTGTGGCTCTTGAGTTACATGAAGATCAAACCTATACACTTACTCGTGAAAGTCTAAGCGGTCATAACGACGTTGAAGTGCTAAAAGGTGTAATTCGTTTTAAAGATGAATCAAAGCAGCAGCTAGAACTTATGAATGTGCAAACGCGTAATCTTTTGTATGTAGATTTGGATCAGCAATTGCTTGAAATTCGTGAAGACCAGACGGCGAAACGCTATCAAATGCAGAGTGATTTTTTGCTAGGGAAAATCTAAAGTAAAAATCTTAAAGTTACATTGGTAAATTTAAAGTGTTGCAATTATGATCATTATAAGCTATTGATTGCTAAATTAATGATTTAGTAATGAGTGGTTTGTGGGCTTTAATAATCGTAATTTAGGATCACAATTTTCTGGGTTTTTAATTGCTTCAGTGATTGTTGGTAGTTTATATATTTTTTTCACTGATAAAAATGTTAACCGCTCTGCGGTATTGGCGAATTTAAATCTTTCTGTCGGGAATAATGATCAGCCGAATGCCTTAGAAAGAATAGAGCATGATTACGAAAGGCATGAGTCTGAATTGAAAAAAAATGCTCAGCCTTTTGTTGCTAAAGTAATGCTACGTTATTCTGATGATGGCTCAGTTCTAGGCCCGGTTCAGTTGAGGGCATCAAATAATAAAGATGCGGTGTTCATTGTTAGAAATAAATTGAACAATGGAATTATGGCCATTGTGCAAGTACCAAGAAGAAGCAGCGAAAAATTAATGTTGCCAATTGGGAATTATTCAATTGAATATGCACAGGGTGATAGTTTTTGGCAGGGACTTGGTGAGTTTTGGGGAGCCGGTACAAAGTTTAATAAAAGTGAATTGGACCATTATGTAACAGAGGAATTTACTCAAACTGGTTCTAAGATAAGAGGAATTGGAATACAGATAGATACAGACGAGGGAACTGTCTCAGAACGAATTTCAAAAAAACAATTTGTAAGCGAATAAACTTGTAAATACAAATAAATTTATTTCAAAAGTTCTTAAATTCGAAGATATTGATCGAATTAGTTCCACTGACTAAGAACTTCATTCACTCTTAGACAAAAAAACAGTATGCTTACACCTGTAAAAAGGAGCATACATGTATCAAGTACTTGCACGAAAATACCGTCCACGAAATTTCATTGAACTCGTGGGGCAAAACCATGTGTCACGCGCACTTACCAGTGCCTTAGAACGTGGTCGGTTACATCATGCGTATTTATTTACAGGTACTCGTGGCGTGGGTAAAACCACCATTGCCCGTATTTTGGCAAAATGTCTGAACTGTGAAACAGGTGTAACCTCAACGCCGTGTGAAGTCTGCCCAACGTGTAAAGCAGTAAATGAAGGTCGTTTTATTGATTTAATTGAAATCGATGCGGCATCACGGACCAAAGTTGAAGATACGCGAGAACTACTCGATAACGTTCCTTATGCACCAACGCAAGGTCGCTTCAAAGTTTATCTAATCGATGAAGTGCATATGCTCTCTACGCATTCATTTAATGCGTTATTAAAGACGTTGGAAGAGCCGCCAGAGCATGTGAAGTTCTTATTTGCAACCACAGATCCACAAAAATTACCGATTACTGTCATTTCACGTTGCTTGCAATTTACTTTGCGTCCTTTAGCCGTGGATGAAATCACCATGCATCTGACCGATATTTTACAAAAAGAACAAATTCAAGCGGAGCAAGATGCGATTTGGCAAATTGCTGAATCGGCTCAAGGTTCACTGCGTGATGCATTGTCACTGACTGACCAAGCCATTGCCTATGGTCAGGGTTCAATTCAGCACCAAGATGTTAAAGACATGTTGGGCCTAATTGACCGTACCATTATTTATGATTTGATTTTAGCCATTCATCAAAATCAGCGTGAACGCGTGAGTGCTTTACTCATGCAATTCCGTCAACAAGCGCTGGATGTTTCTCTGGTATTAGATCAGTTGATTTCAACGTTACATGAACTGGCATTATTACAATACTTGCCAGACTTAGCGTTGAAATATAGCGCTGAGATCAATCAAAAAATTATGCAATTGTCGCAGTTGATTTCAGCTCAAGATTTGCAGCTGTATTATCAAGTCGCATGCAAAGGTCGGGCAGACTTGCAGTTGGCAGTCACGCAAGAGCAAGGTTTTGAGATGTGTGTGCTGCGTCTATTAGCATTCCGACCATTACAGCCAAACGAAATGTTGGTCTCTGCCGTACAGCAAGAGTCAGCCGCACAGCCACAGCTTGCTCAAAATCAGGCCGAAACAGTTCAGCCGACTCAAACACAGTCTTTGCAGCAACCCAATACCGTTGTTGAGTCTGCTGCACAGGTTGCCACTGTTGAGCAGCCTGAAGCTGTACCCGCTGTAGACACATCGCCAGCTTTCGATGATTTTGATGATTCACATTATGATGACGATGATGGCTATGTTTCTGCACCTGCAGCCGACGAACCTTCATCTGATGATTTTTTAGATGATCCTGAAGAGGATGTGATTAGCCAAACTTCTACAGCATCTACAGCAAATGGCACTCTAGATACGCAAGAGGTTGCACCGGTTGAGTCTGTATCGACACAGCAAAATGACACGCTTGTTATGGATGCCGTGGCAGAAGATACATTATTTGATTTAGATCCGACGCCGAGTACTGAAACTGAAGAAGTTGATGTGAGCGCTATAAATTTTGAAGATATTGCACCTTTAGAACCAACAGCTTTAGAGCCAACAAGTACACAGCCTGAAACAGCTCAGCCACATTTGATAAATGCCGTTGAACCACAACATGTGGTGAATGAATCAGTTTCGGGTGCTCAAGGCGACAATGGTTTTGATCTAGCATCACCACAAGTTACGCAAAGTTCCGTTTCTTCGGATGCTGTTCAAACGGGTTCATCCTCTACCTTGATGCCACAAGATATTTTGACTTTACAGCCTCAAACCCTTGAAGGTGAGTGGACGGTCGAAAAGTGGGAGTATTGGTTCCGAAATAGTCAACTTTCACCTGCGGTACAAGAGTTGGCGCAGCATGGCATTATGCGAGGTACGATTGACGGTGAATCGACTTTCCATATTCCAAAGCGATACGAAGCTTTAGTGACTCAATTACAGCATGTATTGGAACAAGCCATTCATGCGCAATGGTCAAAATGTCGTTTACATATCAGCTTTGAAGATGTCGAAGAAACCACACCGTATGCTTTACAACATGTCCGCAAAGAAAAAGCGTTTGCACGTGCAAATGAGTTATTACATGCAGAGCCTGTTGTGAAAGATTTGCTCAAAAGCTTTGATGGTGAGTTGCAAAATATCCAGCTCAAATAAGTTCTAAGCTGGATTCTAAAAATTGAAGTAAAAACTGGGTTAAAGCATCTCGCATATCATCGGGTATCGAGGTGCTTTTTCGTGTTTGGCGGTCGACAAACACATGTACGAAATGTCCTTGGGCTGCAGCCTCATTTTGTCCTTGTTTAAAAATAGCCAAGTCATAGCGCAGTGAAGAATTACCAATTTTTTCAATCGCAACCCCAACTTCAATGATTTCTGGATAGGACAGTTCTTGTAAAAAACTGCAGGCTGAATCGACCACTAAACCGATGATCGGGGTATTTTGCAAATCAAAACCGGCATGTTGAATCAAGAGTGCATTTGCAGCGGTATCAAAATAGCTGTAATAGGTGACATTATTGACATGGCCATACATATCGTTGTCTGCCCAACGCGTTTGGATTGGAAATAAAAATCGATAGTTTTGGCGGCGTTTAGTTTCAGGTTTCATCGTTGGTATTTTCTTTATTTCAAAAATGAGTGAACTTTAGGCATATATTGATTGGTAAATCTGGCGAGCATCTTCAAACTGCAGTTCTCGCGGATTATTTTGTAATAGTCGTGTTTGTAATAATGCGTCTTCTGCTAAACGATCGAGCATATTTTCAGGCACATTCAGTTGGCTGAGTTTTAGCACCAAACCGCTCTGATCTAAATGATTTTGCATATGATCAATAAATAAATCACATAAACCATCGGTACAGCCCGTACTGTATGGGTCTAGCCAACTCATAAGTTCTGCATAATGCTGCTTGGCCTGAGGTGCATTAAACTTTAACACTTCAGCGAGAACCAGTGCATTGGTATGACCATGCGAGAGATGAAAGTGTCCACCGAGTGGATAGGCGAGTGCATGCACCGCTGCAACTGGTGCATTAGCAAAGGCCTGACCTGCAAGCATTGAACCGACTAGCATGTGCTGACGCGCTTCGAGGTTATGTCCATCTTGTAAAACCACTGCTAAGTTTTTATTTAATAAACGCAAAGCTTGTTTGGCGAGCATATCCGCATACGGATTTTTTTTAATTTTTGACGTATAGGCTTCAATGGCATGCACCATGGCATCGATACCTGTCGCTGCGGTAATATGTGCGGGAAGATTTAAAGTAAAGTTCGCATCGAGGATACAGACATCGGCATACAGTACAGGGGAGACGATACCAGTTTTGGTGGTTTCACCTGTGGTGACGATAGAGATTGGTGTGACTTCAGAGCCCGTCCCAGCCGTTGTCGGGATCAAAATGAGCGGCAAGCGTGGTCGTTTTGCATTAGCAACACCATATAAATCACGGATCTGTTGTGTTTGCTTAGGATGAGCCAAGATCGCAATAATTTTAGCTACATCCATTGAACTTCCACCACCAAATCCAATAATCAAATCCACTTTTTCATTCTTGGCAAATTGAACTGCATCCAAAACTATATGTTCTGCAGGGTCAGCTTGAATACTGGAATAAATCACATAGTCTTGATGGATACTTTCTAAAATATCCAAAATGGGTAAATGCAATTGTTGCTGCAACATACCGGGGTCAGTCACAAGCATGACACGCTTGGCTTGAAAGTCGCCTAGGACCTCTCTCAGTTGGGAAATAGAGCCTAAGCCTGAAATAATATTGCTGACGGTTTGAAACTGAAATTGACTCATTGGCTTATCCCTAATTTTTTATATCCAAATAAACATTATTCTTGAGTGTTGATATAGGATTCATCCTGTAAATAACTTAACATAAGACGCTTGAAATAAAAGTAGTCTTGAGGTTGTTATGTCATCCAGCACGCCATATAAGGTGTTGTGTGTTTGTTTAGGAAATATTTGCCGTTCACCTACGGCTGAAGTGGTTCTCAGACATTTTTGTGATGAAGCGCAACTCAATATTCACGTCGATTCTGCGGGTACGAGCAATTATCATCCGGGCAAAGCGCCTGATCTACGTAGCCAACAGCATGCAAAATTACGTGGCTATAACTTATCTGCATTACGTGCACGTCAGTTAACGGTTCATGATTTTATTGAATTTGATTTGATTTTGGCCATGGACTACGAAAATTTAGACAATATTCAAAACCTCATGCAAAAGGCGCAGCAACAATTCGGTCAACTACGTGCACAAGTGTCTTTGATGAGTCAACATGATCACCAATATCCGCAACAAGAAGTACCAGATCCGTACTATGGTGGTGATGCAGGGTTTGAACATGTATTAGATCAATGCGAATCTAGCAGTCAGGCTTGGGTCAATTATTTAAAAACTCAGTTACAAGCACAGCAAAAAAATTAAGGTTTAAGAATGCAAATTCAAACACAGGTTCAGCTTAAGCCATTTAATACATTAAGCCTCGATGCTGTAGCATCTCATTATGTACGTGTTCAATCGGTAGAAGATATCCAAGCAGCGCTCGACTTTGCCAAAGCTGAGCAATTAAATGTATTGGTACTTTCAGGAGGCAGTAATATGCTGTTGCCTGAGCAAATACATGCTTTAGTGATGCACATGGATATTCAAGGGATTGAATATGTACAAGACGATGCCGATACACAGACTTTAAAAGTGGGTGCAGGGCAAGTGTGGCATGACTTTGTGCTATGGACGACGGCACACCAGTTTTATGGCTTACAAAATTTAGCATTGATACCCGGTTTAGTCGGTGCTTCACCTGTGCAAAATATTGGAGCTTATGGTGTTGAGGCGGGTGAATTTATTGAATCTGTGCAGGTCTATGATCGTGTAAAAAAACAGCAAAGTAGTATTAGCGCTGCCGATTGTCATTTTTCATATCGCCATAGTATTTTTAAAGATGAGCCAGAGCGTTTTATTATTACGCATGTCACGTTTAAACTTTTAAAACATGCAGATTTAAAATTAAATTATGGTGATTTAAAGCAGGCGGTAGGTGAAGACTTAAGTGCAGAAAACCTACAACAACAAGTCATTCATATTCGTCAAACCAAACTCCCAGATCCGAAAGAATTTCCAAATGTCGGAAGTTTCTTTAAAAATCCTGTGATTAGCCAGCAAGCCTTTGACCAAATTGCGCTGCAATTTCCCAATTTACCCCATTACCCGCAACCGAATAATGCGGTAAAACTAGCAGCTGGCTGGTTGATTGACCAAGCAGGTTGGAAAGGGAAATCTGTGGGTTCAGTGGGTATGTTCCATAAGCAAGCTTTGGTGTTGGTCAATTATCAGGACGCCACGCTGCAAGATGTGCGTACAACTTACAAAGCTGTACAACATGATGTTTTTGAAAAATTTAATATTGAACTACATCCTGAGCCTGTATTATTTGATACAAATGGCTTGATTCGATCTCACGCAGATCAATAAAAACACATAGGTTTTAGATTTATGCATAAAACACATTGGATGGTTCGCTTAGTACAAATTGCCGCAGTGCTATTTGTACTTTTGGGCTGTCTAATGATTTTTATCTATACGCCGTTTTATTCTAAATTGATCGTTAAAAGTTTAAATTATTTCGTTCCTGTAGAAGTCAATCAGCTCGCAGCGCAAAGTCAAAAACTCGGTGCTTTGAGTGATGATGATAACTATGAGCCGGGCTCAGATTTATGGATTGCACGCCAAGCGTATTTACAACTCATGGAGCAAACCATACAGTCCGATGAGCCTCAAGACTTGACCCTTATACAAGCGCGTTATAAGGCTTTACAGCAGCTCATTGAAGAAGAACATGAAAAAGAAATAAGTGATAATCAAAAGGACATACCGAAAGTTCCTTTGCTGAATCCTTCTGCATCCGAGGCGGCATCCTCTGAAGCAATGGCGGAAAATCCTGCTCAAAAAATGAAAGAGCTGCTTGAGCTCAATAGTGCGGAAAATAAAGGCCTGATGACTCAATATACTGAGTTCTTAAAAACCCATGAAATTGAGCAAGCTGCTTCAGAAGCAGAACCGATCGATGATGAAACGTATCTTGATCTTGCCAAAATGAAAGATAAAACCCTGAAGCAGCCAACCGCAGAGCCGTATGCGATCGTGGTGTTAGGTGGTGGTTTAACCTTAGCTAAAAATGATAAAGATATCGTAGTGAATGACTACACACGACTTCGACTGGAAAAAACACTCGATGTTGAACGAGCCAATAAGTTACCGATTGTACTGAGTGGTGTTGAAGCACCGTATATGCAAGCATGGTTGAAGCAATATGATGTCGATGCGAAATTGCTTGAAGACCGCAGTATGAATACTTGCGAAAATTCGCGTTTTAGTTCGTTGCTTTTACAGAAAAAAGGTGGGGCACCGACGGTTATTTTAATCACTGACCAATATCATATGCCTCGAACACGTCGTTTATTTGCATTAAATGGTATCGAAACCATTCCTGTTGTTGCACCTATGCCAACAACATTAACTACATGGCGACCAAGTGAAAAAAATTATGACCATAGTCGTCGTGCTAATTATGAATTATTAGCTACCTTACGTGACGTTTGGTTTGGCTCAAGTGACTGTCGGGAGGTCCCATAATGTCAGATATCCCATTTCTTAATCCTTCGATCCTTAAACAATTAGATCTTCCTGTTCCAAGTCGAGAATTAACCCCACAATTATTAGAACCGCTAAATTTAAATCGGCCGTTTGAGCCTAGTGTCGAAATACAATCTTATCGACGACTCTACGGCTTAGATGCCTTGAACTGTGAACATTGGCAAGGCTATGTAGAAATGCCTTTGTTCAAATTACATGTACAAGTATTTCAACCGAAACTGAAAACTGAAACGGATGTCATTAAAGGCACTGTATTTTTATTGCATGGTTATTTAGAGCATAGTGGAATATATCAGCCGATTATTCGTGAGCTCTTAGATCAAGGTTTTAGTGTTTTGACCTATGATTTACCGGGGCATGGTCTAAGTAATGGATCGCCAGCCAGTATTCAAAACTTTGACCATTACCAACAAGTTTTGGAAGCGGTATATCGTTATGTGAAACATGCAGCTCAATTACCGACACCGTGGTTAGGGATTGGGCAGAGTACGGGTGGTGCGATTTGGCTGCATCATCTGTTAGATTTTGCTGAACATCGCAAAAACCCTTATGTCGAACGGGTTTTATTATTATCTCCGCTGATTCGTCCTGCAAAAACGGCATGGTGGCATAACTCGGTTGGATTAGGCATTATTCGTCGTATTAAACGTGAAGTGCCACGTCATTTTAGACGGAATAATCACAACCCTGAGTTTTTACGTTTTGTACGTTTAAAGGATCCTCTACAACCTCGAATGATGGGGATGGATTGGATTTTGGCCATGTCAAAATGGATGCAGGAAATGGAAGAACGACCTGCGTGTCGTATTCCAGTGTGGTTAGCTCAAGGCGCACAGGATCAAACGGTGGATTGGCGTTATAACATTGAGTTTATACGTCGTAAATTCCGTTTACAGACGCTTCTCATGCTTGAAGAAGGTTCACATCAGCTGATTAATGAACGTGCCGATATTCGTGCTGCATTAACAGGTTTGATCCCGGCATTCTTGCATGCTCAATCGAATAGTAAGTCTTATTACTAACTGATGTTACGCACTAACATCAGGAGCGTAATTTGATTCAAATAAAAGTACGATACGCGGGAAGTTCATCCGCAAGTGTTTGAGACAGGACTACTTCTAATCAAAAATGTTTTTGCAATACTTTGAATAATTTGACGCTAGTGAACGAGTTTTGTCGGTGAGGTGCATTGCACCGCAAGATGGTTTCCTTGCGAAGCTTTGCTTCTCATTTTGCCGAATGAGAAACAACGTTTCGTAAGAGTACCTCCTGCCGAAGGCTAATCCCTATGTTTAAGCCCTAGATGTAAGACTCCGTCGAATAGGTTTAAAAATTATTTTAAAATGCGTAATTACTTTTACGCGCGTAACATCAGTTACTAATTGACGATTGAGCACAGCCTACCTTAATCAGTGTGATGGATCTAGACGAAAAAAAGAGGCGTGGACGCCTCTTTTTTTTGGGTGGAGGAATCAGAACTTTTCTAGATGGGCCATATTCCACATACGGAAATAGAAGTTTTCTTCATCTTTATTTTCACAACTGAGCAGCTCCCCGTCTTTTAACCAAAAATGTAGCTGTGCATAGTTTTTAATTTCACGGTTATTAATCCGCTGCGCTAGATGGTGCGCACGGATATCTGATGGATGTTGTAAACCTGCTGAGGCAATAAGTTCAGATAAACCATGCATGGTGTTCTTGTGGAAATTAAAAACACGTTCTGCTTTGGTCGGAACATGGATGGCTTTTTGACGGTCTTTGTCCTGCGTTGCAACGCCAACAGGACATTGGTTGGTGTGACAGCTTTGAGCCTGAATACACCCGACTGCAAACATAAAGCCACGAGCCGAATTGACCCAATCTGCGCCAATTGCCATGGTACTGGCAATATCAAAAGCACTAATAATTTTACCACTGGCACCGACTTTAATTTTTGAACGCAAGCCTGCACCAATCAGGGTGTTATTGACAAAGAGTAGGCCTTCACGCAGTGGTGTCCCCATATTATCAATCAGTTCTATAGGTGCAGCGCCAGTCCCACCTTCAGAACCATCCACCACGATAAAATCAGGTGTAATCCCCGTATGTAACATGGCTTTTACGATACTCATAAATTGCCACGGTTGCCCGATACACAGTTTAAAACCCACAGGTTTGCCTTCTGACAGTTCGCGCAATTGCTGAATAAATTGCATCATTTCTATAGGGGTGCTAAAGGCAGGATGGCTAGATGGCGAGATACAGTCATGTTCACGGCTGACACCACGGATTTGAGCAATCTCTTCGGAAATTTTGTCTTTAGGTAAAATGCCACCATGGCCTGGTTTTGCACCTTGAGATAATTTGATCTCAATCATTTTGACTTGAGGGTGCTTGGCTTGTTCAGCAAAACGTACAGGGTCGAATTGACCATCAATCGTACGGCAGCCAAAGTAACCACTACCGAGTTCCCAGACAATGTCGCCACCATTTTCCAAGTGATACGGACTGATACTGCCTTCACCGGTGTCATGGTAGAAATTGCCCATTTTTGCGCCTAAGTTTAAGGCACGAATGGCATTGGCACTTAAACTACCAAAGCTCATCGCAGAAATGTTTAATATTGATGCGCTATACGGTTGCTTACACTGTTCATTGCCGATGTTAATACGGAAAGTTTCAGGAATGGCAGGAATGCAAGGTGACAAGGAGTGATTGATAAAGCGGTAATCATTTTGGTATACATCAACAATTGAACCAAATGGTTTATCTGCATTTTGGTTTTTTGCACGTTGATAGACCAAACTACGCTGCATACGAGAAAAGGGCAGTGCATCTTGATCAGATTCAATAAAATATTGGCGAATTTCAGGTCGAAATTCTTCAAAAAGAAAACGAAAGTGCCCCATGATGGGGTAATTTTTTAAGATCGAATGTTTGTTTTGTATGACGTCATACAAACCCAATAAACTCAAAAGCCCAGTAATGACCCAGATACTATTCAATAAGGTCTGTGGAATAAAATATTGAATATAACGAGGGGAATAACCTAAATGAAAACTCGAAATGAGTAGGAAGATAAAAATACAAGCAAACCAAATGGAATGTCGAGAGAAAAAAGTATTTAAAAGTTTATGTCTGATAGTTTGCGCTGGACTGGCCATATTTTGAAAAATCTTATTCAGCTCATTTGCTCATAATTTGCCGAGTTTATGCACAATGCTCAAGCTTTAATTTGTTGATTCAGTGTAGCATTTATAAAAAACAGCACTGAAGTTGGATGAATTTTTCATTTAAAGCCAAATGAGATAAGAAAAGCAGGAATGTTCTTTAAGAAAATTTGTGAAAAGTAGCGCGGTTCTTGTTATTTCACGGTGTGCAAAATGGAGGTTAAAGTGATTTTACTTTCTAAACACGAGGTGCTGAATATGACTATGAAATCTATTCGTTATAATAATGCCGACCTAGCCTGCCTATGTCAGTAATTGATTATAGCCATGAGAAGTTAGCGCTACGGCATAAGGTATTCAGCAGATACTTATGCTGTAGTTCCTTTGACCTAAACGACTAAAATTACAAAAATATTCTAAGAAATTATCCAGTCCCAGCGTTGGGACTTTTTTATGTGTTGATATTTTAAGGGAAAATCTAAGCATAAATAATGTACTAGATATTCATTATGCGTTAGAAGTTGTCACCTCAAATAAAAGAATGATACGCGGTAAGGTCATCCGCAAGTGTTTGAGACAGGACTACATTTATTTAAAAATGTTTTTGCGATACTTTGAATAAGTAGACGTTAGTGAACGAGTTTTGCGGATGACAATGGTTTTGGGTACTTTTGCCGAAACAAAAGTACCTCCAGCCGAAGGCTAATTCCTTTATTTAAACCCTAGATGTAAGACTCCGTCGAATAGACTTAAAAATCATTTTTAAAATGCGAAATTACTTTTATGTGCGTAACATTAGTTAGTATTTAAGGTAGCAGAAAACCTTAGATCGGTTTAATCATTGCGTTGTTGTACAACTATAGCGACTTCTTCAGGTTCAATTTTCTGAATCTTTTTCCCAAAACTACGCAGCCACCATGTTAACTGAGAGGTAAATGGTACTGTTGCGCTAACTTCAACCCAGTCATCTTCGGTTTTTTGAATCACTTGATCTTTACTTAGCTGACTTTCTTCAAAATAAACTGCTTCTGATTCCGACATGGTTAATTTGAGCTGAATCATTTCAGTCGGCTTATTGAAGTCCACACGGAAGCCAAGCGCTCCAGAGTCAATATAGGCATCAATATCAAAATCGACAGGGTGTAATGCACGTGAATTTAAGACTGTAGCTGATTTAAAACGATGTAAAGCAAAGGTTTGGATGTCTGTTTTGTCATGACGTGTGCACACCAAATAAATAATTGCACCTTTTTGGACCAACGCCAGTGGATTTAAAATATAGGTCTTTTCTTCGCTTTGCTGTCCACGACCTTGATATTGACATTCCAGTTGTTTGTCTTGTAGTAAACCTTCATAAATCGATTGCTGTGCGGCCTTTTCAACCACTGGTGGAATCAATGGCTGAGTTGCTGGCACGATTCGCACGCGGTTAATCCACTGACGAACATTATTTTGCGACGATAGACTTCGACGTGCGAGGTCAAACCAAGGATTCATTTCTTCAATTAAGCTTGGTGGAAGCAAATGTTTTAGGTGCTCCTCAACCATCATAAAGGTGACCGCTTGTGAGCTGGTCATATGAGGCAAGCTTTGAATAGGTGCATCAGAACGCCAACGCCAGCCTTGCGGCGTTGTTTTACTGCTCTCAATTGGGAAACGTAGAGAAATTTGGTTTAAGTCACGCTGAATGGTGCGTAGGCTGATATCAATGCCTTCACGGTTCAGTATTTCTTGTAATTCACGCGTACCCATCCACTTACCTGTGGACAGTCGTGAAAGAATTTGCCACTGACGATAGAGGCTGTTCGACGTTTCTTTTTCTTGTGAAGACATAATCTCGTGCTTGAACTTGGACTTAAATGAATAAAATGATGCTGTGGGACACAATAAGAAATCTTCCTGCGTTAAGCAAGTCTTCATCTGAAAAAACTAACATGATTTTAATAACGCAATTTGACATAACTTGAGCAGTTACATGCTGTACCACTTTGCAAAAATGATGCATAAATAATCAAAGAGAAGCAGCATATGTATTGATGGCATATATATTGCTTTATCTGATTTACAAAACATGACAAAAACATGGAGTTGCTATGCTGAAAGAAAATCGTAATACAACTTCAAATGGAATTGAGGGTTATGAGGCAAAGTTGGTTAATACTTCTGTCTCTACATTAAAAACTTTACCACTTGCTCGAGGACATGCGCTGTTTAATCAATTTAATTCGGATTTTTTTAATGAAATGCGCGACAGCAAAACGGTAGTAAAAGAATCATGCCAACGGATAGAGCAGTGGTTATCACAGCATACGCTTGATGAATTGAAGCAACTAAATCAGGTTGCAAAACAACATTTTCTCTATGAAGGCATTACCTTTACAGTGTATGGCGAAGATGAGGGCATTGAACGCACCATACCTTATGATCTTATTCCGCGTGTGATTGCACGAAAGGAATGGAATAATTTATCTCTAGGCTGCGCACAGCGCGTGAAAGCACTCAATCTGTTTTTACATGATGTCTATCATCAACAAGATATTTTAAAAGCAGGAATTATTCCTGAACTGCAAGTCTTAACCCATGAAGCCTATTTGCCACAAATGTATATGCATGGGCTAAAAGGTAAAATTTATAGCCAAATCAGTGGCATTGATATCATACGTGATCAATCAGGCGAATTTTACGTCCTTGAGGATAATCTTAGAACACCGTCTGGTGTGTCGTATATGCTGGAAAGCCGTAAGATCAGTCAAAAACTGATGCCTGAACTTTGCCAGCAAAGCAACATCATGGGGATTGAGCAGTATCCGCAGCTTTTACGTGAAATTCTTGCAGAAAATGCCTACGTCGATAACCCGTTTATCGTGGTTTTAACCCCAGGGCGTTTTAACAGTGCGTATTATGAACATGCCTTTTTGGCAAGGGAGATGGATGTACCCTTAGTGACATCGCGTGACCTTTATGTAGAAAACGATAAGGTTTATGTGAAAACCATTAAAGGCCGACAACAGGTTGATGTAATTTATCGTCGTGTGGATGATGCTTTTCTCGATCCATTATGTTTCAAACCTGACAGTACTTTGGGCGTAGCAGGGCTCATGTCAGCGTATATGCAACATAATGTGGTCATTGCAAATGCACCGGGAACAGGCGTAGCAGATGATAAATCGATTTATCCATATGTGGATAAAATGATTCATTTCTATTTAGGCGAACAAGCGATCCTGAAAAATGTGCCGACCTATCAATGTCGTGAGCAGAACGAATTGGATTATGTGCTCTCGAATATCGAAAAATTGGTGGTCAAAGAAGCGCAGGGTTCAGGTGGTTACGGCATGCTGATCGGTCCACAAGCTTCTTTACAAGAATTAAATAGCTTTAAAGATAAAGTGGCCGCAGCACCACATTTATATATTGCACAGCCGACTTTAAATTTATCTGTCAGCCCAACCCTAAGTGAGGCGGGTGTTTCGGAACGCCATATCGATTTACGCCCATTTGTACTGAGTTCACCATATCGAACTGAAATTGTACCGGGTGGCTTAACTCGTGTCGCGATGCAAGCAGGTTCATTAGTAGTGAATTCTTCTCAAGGCGGCGGCATTAAAGATACGTGGGTAGTAGACGATTTACGCTCATAGCACTCCAGTGAAGGAGCAAAACATGATTTTATTAAACAGTAATGCAGAACATATTTTTTGGTTGGGGCGTTATTTAGCACGTACTCAATATTTATGCAGTATTTTCCCTTTTCAAGATGTTGATACGGCATTGAACTATGCACATGCTTTTTGTTTGCCAGCATTTGATGCCGACTCAATGAATGAGTTAGTTTTAAATGCGGAGCAGCCGGCGTCATTTTCCAGCCAATTTCAATATGCGCAAAGTAATATTCAGGACTTAAGGGGTGTACTTTCAGCAAAAAGTTATGCAGAACTCAGCCGTTTAATTCGTAATGCGAGTGATAACCCAGGTTATATCTGTGACGTGGTAACAGATTGCCAAGATGTTTTAGAGTCCGAATCTGAAGATGTATTTTTATTTTTTAGTTTAGGACAAGCCATAGAGCAGCTTGATCGCCAGTTACGCATGCAGCAGGACATTCAACACACCCTAGCGAAGATTGAACATATTGTCATGGCTTTGGTTCAGTTTGGATGGGAAAGCGTGCAAGAGGCATGGTTGGCACTTAAACAGCAGCCGAATAGCCAAAACTTCTACCATTTCAGTGATCATATCCAAAATATGTTTGAGGTGGCTGTATGAGGCTCATGATCAACCATCAGACCCATTATGTTTACACTGATGTGGTAAACAGAAGCATTCAATATATCAAAATGACCCCGTCCACCAATGCACACCAACAGGTGCAAAATTGGGATGTGAGTGTGCCGGGGCAGCGTGATATGCAATTGGATACTTTTGGTAATGTGTGGTTGACCACAACGCAGCGCGAACCTTATCTGCAAATGACCATTATGGCGCAGGGCATCGTAGAGATGAATTTGAGTTCAAATGATTCAAATGCGGATGATTTAAACCCGAAATTGTTTTTACAGCCAACGCCGAGTACGCAGTACGATATTCACATGAAAAGTTTTGCCGATTGCTATGTCCCTCGTATCAATCGTGCCAATCTGATTCGTTTGGCTGAAGCGATATTGGCGCATATTCCCTATGTATCGAATCAAACATCGGTACATACTTCAGCGATTGATGCTTTTCATCATAAGCAAGGGGTATGTCAGGATCATAGCCATGTCATGATCGCAATGTGTCGCTATTTGGGTATTCCTGCACGTTATATTTCTGGGTATTTATTTGTGCCGAATAGTAGCCACCTTGCCAGTCACGCTTGGGTAGAAGTCTATATCGAAAATAAATGGTATTGTTTTGATGTCAGTAATCAGCTATTTACACCACAATCACATATTTATGTTGCGATTGGGCGGGACTACTGGGATGTAGCTCCAGTTCGAGGCGTTCGTGATAAAGGTGGTATTGAGTCTATGAGCTCAATTGTACAAGTGCTGAGTTGTTAATCATTTGAGGGATAAAAATGACCTATTGTTGTGCATTACGGTTAAAAGATGGCATGGTATTTATCAGTGATACACGGACAAATGCAGGTGTTGACCATATTTCAGTTTTTCGCAAACTTTATTCCTTTGGTATTGTGGGTGAGCGATTTATTACCATCCAAACCTCTGGAAATTTAGCCACAACACAAGCGGTCATTGGGCATTTACAAAATCAGCTAGAGGTCAAACAAGAGCCGAATTTATATAGTGTAAATACGATGTTCGAAGTGGCTGAATTGGTCGGGCATACCTTAAAAAAAGTCATCTCAGATGTCACATCAGATACTTTAGAACAAAGTAATTATTACTGTAGTTTATTGGTAGGCGGTCAAATTGGCAGTGCAGATATGCAGTTATATAACATCTATCCGCAAGGCAACTTTATTTGTGCGACACCGGATACCCCATATTTTCAAATTGGTGAAAGCAAATATGGCAAGCCGATACTCGACCGAACTTTGCGTTACGATATGCCACTCGATGAAGCAATGCGCTGTAGCTTGATTTCTTTTGATTCAACGATACGTTCAAATGTGTCAGTAGGTATGCCTTTAGATGCTTTGGTTTATAAAAAAGACAGTTTAGAAATACCAAATGGTAAGCGCATTTATGAAGAGGACCCATATTTCACCATGATCAGTAAAGGCTGGTCAGAAGCATTGCGTCAGGGTTTGATTGAATTGGCAAAACCAACAGCTGACTATTTTCAATAACCATTTGATCAACAAATCGATCAATTTAAAAAGTGAATAAAAAAAAGCGAGATAAAAAAAAGCCCAGATTTGATCTGGGCTTTTTGATTTGGCGTAATTAAGCTAATTTACGTACAGGGCGCGCGCTCATACGGCATAATAATTCATAGCCAATGGTTCCGTTCGCTTCTGCAACGTCATCAACCAGACGATCTTTGCCCCAAAGCTCAACTTCAGTGCCTATCGGTGCATGCATACCGGTGATATCAATCGCAATCATATCCATGGCAACACGGCCAATCACACGCGTTTTCTGTCCATGGATGGATACATAGTTTTGTTTAGGGAAGGCACGTGGATAACCGTCACCATAACCAATCGACACAATCGCAAGATTCATTTCTTGTTCTGCAACGAAAGTCGATCCATAACCCACAGATTCACCAGCTTGAATGGTATTTAAAGCAATCACTTCAGCGGTAAAGGTCATCACCGGTTTAAGATCTAATGCTTCTACAGAACGGTCTGAGAAAGGTGTCGCGCCATATAGCATGATGCCTGGGCGAACAAAATCAAAATTCAGTTCTGGCCATTTGAAAATCGCAGCCGAGTTACAGCACGAACCCATGATTGGCGCACAAGCTTCTTTTACGTGTAAGAATTGTTCACGTTGTTGGTCATTTAAAGGATGATTTTCTGCGTCTGCATTGGCAAAGTGCATCGCCAGTACGCAAGTAAAACCTTCCGCCTTTAAAGCATTGATGACATCAATAATTTCAGGCACTTTAAAACCTAAACGGTTCATACCGCTGTTGAGTTTGACCCAAACTTTCAGACCTTGAGCAATATAGGCATCCTTATGTGCACGTAACCAATCTAGTTGTTGCTGATGATGCACCACACATTCAATTTTTTTATCGATGATAATTTGCATTTCATCATCTGAGAAAATGCCTTCAATTAAAGTAATGGGTTGTTCATAACCCAGTTCGCGAATTTCTAAGGCTTCTTCTAGGCAGGCAACACCGAAGGCATCACTGTCTTTTAAGGCTGCTAAGCAGTCTTTAACTCCATGTCCATAAGCATTGGCTTTCACCATGCTTACAATTTTAGCGGTTGGGGCAAGTTGTTTGACACGGTTTAAATTATATTGCAGTGCCTGACTGTCAATATAAACTGTTGCTTGGCGCACCCTAAATACTCCTTGGGAATGACAATTGGTAATTTGTGTTAGATACACTGTGGAGTAATAAATAAATACTAAAAATAGTTCTATTTAAAAATATTCACTATTGTAGACCTATCAACCTCAAATAGACATGAACATTTAAGTTTTTGATCATAAATTAATTTAAGATCGAAAAATCTATTAGGTTATTGATTGCAAATAATTTGTAAAAGTTTCAGACTTTATTTTTCATATAAAACTATACGTTCTAAAAGCTATTATGGTGTTAGATGCTCTCACTCAGGAAATTCTAAACTGTACGAGTTATGGCAAGACTCAGAAGATTGTGGAGAGTGGGTTCGTAATTTAAATGAACTCAAAGAGAGATTAAACAATGCATTTTAAACTTGGATATGTTGAATAAATAATGAAAATATTTTGTTATCTGGGATCGAGTACTTTATTTTTTTGTCAGTCAGTTATGGCTTGTATGCCACATTCACCCAATGACGTTTTTATTGCCCGTTACCAAGGTTCACTGGCAGTACAGGAGAGTTCAGACTTCATTTTTGAACTCAGTTCAGGTCAATTTATTTTTCGCTCAATACTAGATGAGGTTAAATATAAAAAGCCTACTCAATGGTACAGTGGATTTTCAGGTAAAAGTACAGCTAAAAACCAATTAATTATTGGTTTAGCTTATGCACCAGATGGTGCTAAACCCCAGCAATATCAAGTAGTTTCATTTGCAACATTAAACTGTAAGAATGACCAGCTTGTTTTATCTAAACCGATTGTCCCATTTTTAGCTTGGAATAAGCAGACCTCAAATTGTTCTACAGTCGATAGATCAGAGGTTGGGATTTTAGATGGTTTTATAGACTATGATCAGACACATTATTTGGCGCAACTGCAACAAAAGTATCCGACATGCAAGCAATTAAATAAAGCATTTCCATCACTTGAAATGGAAGAAAATAGTCAAGATTATAAATTACTCTCAAGTTGGAAACTATGGTGGGCAAAGTTAATAAGTCAGATTAAAACATGGTTTTAATAAAAAAGAGCAATGCAAGCATTACTCTTCATCATCATACTGAGCATAAAACTCAGGGGAGAGGTTACTAAATTTGGTGTATTGACCTTCGAAGGCAAGACGCACAGTACCAATTGGACCGTTACGCTGTTTACCAATAATAATTTCTGCAGTACCTGCTTCTTTAGACTCTTTGTTATAAACCTCGTCGCGGTAAATAAACATGATCAAATCGGCATCCTGCTCGATTGCACCTGATTCACGTAAGTCGGACATCACTGGGCGTTTATTAGGACGGTTTTCCAGTGATCGGTTCAACTGTGACAGTGCAATTACTGGGCAGTGCATTTCTTTAGCCAGTGCTTTTAAGCTTCGGGAAATTTCCGAGATCTCGCCAACACGGTTATCGCCCATACCGGGTACTTTCATAAGCTGCAAGTAATCGACCATAATGCAGCCAAGTTTACCGCCGTGCATTTTGGCAATTCGGCGCGCGCGGGCACGTACTTCCGTTGGAGGTAGTGCAGACGAGTCATCGATATACAAATTCTTTTCTTGGAGATGCACAATGGTACTGGTCACTTTTGACCATTCATCAGCATCCATTTTACCTGCACGTAAATGCCCTTGGTGTACACGACCGAACGAGGAAATCAAACGCATGGCAATCGAGTCAGCGGGCATCTCCATGGAATAAACCAGAGCGGGCAGGTTGTTATTAAACAGCACACTTTCAACCAAGTTCATGGCAAAAGTGGTTTTACCCATCGATGGACGGGCCGCTACAATAATCAAATCGCCTGCTTGCATACCTGAGGTTTTATTATCTAGTTCAACAAATCCAGTGGTTAAACCCGTGATACTGCCTTCAGTTTGTGAAAGTTCATTCAATTTATCAAAAACACTAGCAACGACAGAGTTAATAGCTTTAGGGCCTTGTGCTTTGGCGTTGTTGTTGTGTTGCTCGGCAATCGAGAAAATATTGGTTTCTGCTAGATCTAAAATTTCACTGACCGTACGACCTTTGGTGTCATAGGCATTTTGTAAAATTTCTGAGCTGACTTTAATCATGCTGCGTAAAGTGGAAAACTCTTTAATTTTTGCAGCATACGTTTCAAGGTTATAGAAACTTGAAGGTGAATCTGACATGAGTTGCATCAGATATTCTTCGCCACCAGCAGCATCGAGCAAGTTTTGTTTAATCAGCCAGTCATTGACCAAGACCGCATCATAAGGTGAGCTATCTTTTGACAGTTGATCGATGGCACGGAAAATATATTTATGACGGGTCGCATAAAAATCAGCTTCAGTCAGTACATCACCCACTTGCTCAAAAGATTCTGCAACGGTCATCAGTGCAGCAAGCACGGCTTGTTCAATCGCAAGGTTATGGGGTGGGGTACGAAACTCTTTCAACGAACTTTGTTCTGTGGTTTTTGCTGTTGGCGTAGAGTTTGGCTTGCTGGCATTCGCCTGTGACATAAAAATCCCTGATGCTGAAACCATTTAATGTGATGGAAATGGGTGCTAATTACAGTTTTTTCAACTCTTCATTGAACTGAAATGATAGGCGTTTTCTACAGAAATGCGAACAAGTATTTCCGATTAATTCGTCATACATTGAATTGAATGAAGAGTTAAAAATATAAAAAAGTTGGAGCACTATTTTTTACAGATAAAAAAAGAGCATGCGTAAGCATGCTCTTTTCTTTGCAAGAAATTACTCAGCTACGATAGTAACTAGAACTTCTGCAACAACATCATGATGCAATTGGATTGCGATGTTGAATTCACCAGTGTTGCGAAGCGCACCATTTGGTAAACGAACTTCTGCACGGTCTACAACAAGACCAGCATTAGTTAACGCGTCAGCGATGTCACGAGTACCGATAGAACCGAATAGTTTACCTTCGTCACCAGCTTTAGCAGTGATCACGATGTTAACTTCGTTCAATTGGTCAGCACGTGCTTGAGCAGCAGCTAATACTTCAGCTTCTTGTTTCTCAAGTTCAGCACGACGAGCTTCAAATGCAGCAGTGTTAGCTTCAGTAGCAGCAACTGCTTTACCTTGAGGGATAAGGAAGTTACGGCCGTAACCAGCTTTAACTGAAACTTTATCGCCTAATTTACCAAGGTTTTTAATGCGTTGTAATAAGATAATATCCACAGCTCAACCTCACTTATGATTGTCAGTGTAAGGGATCAAAGACAAGTAGCGAGCTTGTTTGATAGCAAGCGCTAATTGACGTTGGTAACGAGCTTTAGTACCTGTAATACGGCTAGGAACAATCTTGCCGTTTTCAGTGATGTACTGTTTTAAAGTGTCGATATCTTTGTAGTCGATGTACGTAACGTTCTCAGCTGTAAAGCGGCAGAACTTGCGACGACGGTAAAAACGTGCCATGTTATGTTCTCCTTATGCTTCAGCAGAGTCTTGAGCTTGTTGTGCTTCTTCACGTTGAGCTTTACGCGCACGTTTTTCTTCAGCACTCTTAGCCAATAGTGACTCTTCAGTGATAGCGTTTTCACGACGGATGATAAGGCTACGAATGATTGCGTCGTTGTAACGGAACAATTCTTCTAGCTCATCAAGAGTAGTTTGACCACACTCAACATTCATAAGAATGTAGTGAGCTTTGTGGATCTTGTTGATTGGGTAAGCCAATTGACGACGACCCCAGTCTTCAAGACGGTGGATTTGACCTTCAGCTTCTTTGATGTGAGTTAGGTAACGTTCTACCATACCCACAACTTGATCGCTTTGGTCTGGATGTACCAATAGTACGATTTCGTAGTGACGCATTGTCAGCTCCTTACGGTTTAGGCAGCCCCAATCATTAATTGATTGAAGCAAGGAGTCACAACCAAAGTTGTGTCGCAAAGTTTGCGAAGCGTGAATTTTAGAGCGTTTAGGTTTGAAATACAAGGCATGGATTTAAAATGCTTGAATTATTTATGGTTTAAGGCTGATTAGCGGTACGCAATAAAAACACCACATAACCTTTGAAATAAGGATCTTGAATTAAATGTTTGGGTGCTTGCCAAAGGCCATTTTGTACAAGGCCTATTTTATAAGGTAGTTTTAATTTTGAGACTTTATTCAAATAGCTCGTGTAATTCTCGATCGTGACACTACCACGATAAGTTTGAATAGCGATCTCATCAATATTGCGTCGCAAAACACTGAGCGTTTGCTGATCTTGAATATTTGTCCAATCCATTAAACCAGTAATGCTTAAACGATATTTTTGAGGTAGTTGCTTTCGTATATTTTCAAGGAATAAGGCATATTGATGAATGTTTTTAGTTTTTGCGTCAAAATCGATTTGTAAGCCTTGAATCTGATTGCCATTTTTTTCCCAATATTTAAGCCGCTGCAAAATTTGCTGAATATTGTTATTTGACCATTGTAAATGATGGCTACGGATTACAATCCAAATTTTCTGCTGTGGTTTATGGAGGACTTGAATACCTTGTGGGATAAACTCGGATTGCTTTAACGGTTTATTCCAATTCATTTCACCTTGTAAAATATAGAGCTCCGTGGCTTGCTGTAAGTAGGGGCTACTAGAAATATTGCCCCAAATCCAAAAACTTGAATAATGTGCTGCATTAACACGTTGCTGTATTTCGGTGTGAGCTTGTTGTGTATTTCCAGATTGGGCAGGTGAACATGCGGAACACAAAACAATGCTCAATATGAACAAAAGTTCTAATGTATTTACCCGCCTTATCACCTGCAAAATCATCATCAATTACCAATAATATTTTAGAGATTTAGCCCAGCTGGTTTCTGGATAGTCGCGTTTGATTTGATCAAACCATTGTTTTCGAACCGACTTATTTACATCTTTGTCTTGGCATTCATTATTGCCACTTGGCGCATAACATTGAATGGCACGGTACAGCGCATAAGCCGTTAATTCAGATTTTGTCCCTGTTTTAATAATGTTTTTATATACATCGCCACGGGCAAAATAAGTACCCTTGAAACTTTGCAGTGAATGATCAGGCAGGTAGTTGAGATTTAGTATGGTATAGGCTTGTGAACTACGCGCATATTCACCTAAGCATAAATTAAGGCTCAGGTCTTTTGGGTTGACTTGCAATTGTTGGGTCAAAGTTGCCAAGTCAGGACATTTAATCGAATTGCTCACGCTTGCACCTTTCCATAAGAAATTTGCAAATGATGGCTGATTGCGAAACTTCTCCGCAGTGTTTTGTTCAGTATTAAATTGAGCCGCGTTGCTTGGTAATTCACGATACGCTTGGTTAAATAAATCAAAGTTTTGATAAGCCAATGACTTATTTAGTAGGGTATAAAGCGCAACATTTTTTTGATCTTGCGTGGCCACGTTATTTTTGACCACAGACATTAAACTTTGTTCATTCGCTGCATCGACTAAATATTGTTGCTGTAGATAAGCTTGCTTGATTTTGGCTGAAGAACCAATAAATTGTGCAGTATTTTGCTGTTGAGCATAGTAACGATACAGCATAAGTTCAGCCAATCCACGTTGTTCGGCGGTTTTGCTGATGGAAAGTAGGTTTTCCCAATATTTTTGAGTGGTTTGATTTCGCCCACTAGCTTCCAGAATGCGGCCTTTAAGTAGTAGCTGACTCAACTGTAGGTAACTGTTGATGCTGCTCGGTACTTGTTGTGGCAGATATTTGAGTGCTTCTTGTGCTTTGTTTTGCACATAAAATAAGTGATTTGCCTGCAAATACTGGAACAGTTCTGGTGAATCTTTAAAATAATTTTTCTGTGCGTTTAACTCAGCCCATGAAATGACCACATCATCTGCCGTTTCTTTTTTGCGCATATGCATAAGGTCATAAATGCTAAGAAAAAATGGATCTTTCAAATTTTTGACATTGAGTCTATTACTTTGAAAAACATGTCGATCTAATTCATAAGGTAGATTTGGCAATTCTAAATTATAGACGCTGGATGTTGGATGATTGATTTGCCAAACATATTCATTGATCAGTAAATCGTGTTTACCGCTGAGCCAAAAACCACGTCTTAATAAACCGCGTGCGCTTGCAGCATATTGACCCTGCGGATAGAGCTTAAAGTACTGAGTAATGTTATTAAAAAAAGTGGTTAATAAGTTTTGATTGAGTTTGTCATGTACTAAATCACCATATTCACCAACACCACTTTGATAGGCTTCATTTAAGGTGCTACGAATAAGCATATATTGAGAAGTTTCTTTTAACCACGTTTGATCAACATTGGTTAGTACTGAATAAATCTTAGTCGCTGTGGAAAAGTGAGCATTATAAAAAGAGATCGTTGCATTTAAATAGGATACATATTGACGTGCAGCGGCAGACCAATTGGGATTCACGCTCAGTAAAGCTAATGTGTTTTCACAGTTATTAATTTTTTCACGCTCGTGGATCAACATGTCTTTTTCACTGCTTGAAAGCTTAGTGTCGGTTTTGACTTGTTGAATAAACGCGTGCGCACCATTTTGCAGGCTATTGCAATGCTCGTTATAGCTTAAATCTGGTGCTTTTAGAGGTTTGCGTGCATTTGGCAATTTATTGTGGCTATTCACTAAAAGACTGGAAACTTCAAAAGGGACTTTGCTATAGCTAGTTGTCCATAAAGTGGATTTTTCTTCTTGAATATTAAATTTGGCAATGCCTAAATCGCTAAGCAACAGCAGCATATTGGTTTGATTGTCATTTGCCGGCGTGAGCGCAGGCAATTCATTGCATGCAGTATAGGCATTGGTCTGAATTTCTGTCGAAGGTTCACAATAGACATCCATACCTGCATGACTGTGTGCACTAAAGAAAATGCCAAAAGGAATAAATGATGTGAAAAGAGCAGAGCGAAGAATTTTTTGTTGAGAAGACATAAGGCACAGTTATTTATAATTGTAGGTGCAATGATATCAAGTGGGGAAAGTTGATTGAAGATGCCTAGAAATAAAAAAGATAGAGTAAAACTCTATCTTTTTTAAAAAAATACAATTGGCTTTAGAGGGGCAGTGGAAGTAAAACTAAAAATTAAACTAATCACTGTGATCAATTTGACTGAAAACATGAAATATTGTTTTGCCCAAACTTGATCATCTTCAGCTTTGAATCCTTGAATGGTTAAATAAATCCAATACAGACTTAAGGCATTCAGGACAATCATATAAATCCAATTGGCATAACCATAAAAGTATAAACCGTTCATGGTAATGCAGAACAAAATCACGTAAACCAAAGATTCAACCTTGGTTCGATGAATTGAACGTGCTACAGGTAAAATTGGAATTCCTGCATTTTTGTAGTCATCAAATCGGTAAACTGCAATTCCCCAAGAATGAGGCATTTGCCAAAATGCATAACCAATAAAAATCAGTAATGCACCTAAATCAAACTGGTTTGCAACTGCCGTATACCCGATTACAGGTGGCGCTGCGCCAGAAAGACTGCCGATAATGGTTTGATGGATTGTTGTTCGTTTTGTCCATAAGCTGTAAAAACCAACGTATACGACAAAACCAATAACAGCAAAAAGAAAAGCGTAAGCATTTACCCAAAACCATAAAATGCTAAAACCAATTACACCTAAAACTAAAGCAAAAACTAAAGCAACAGGAATCGAGATTGATTTTTTAACCATCGCACGATTTTGTGTGCGTTGCATTTTTGAGTCGATGTCTTGGTCAATAACGTTATTGACAACACATCCAGAAGCGACCACAAAGAGGGTGCCTAAGAGGGTAAGAAGCAACAGAAGGAAATCTACAGAACCTTGGGCAGCTACAAAGTAGCCACCCAAAGCGGTAACAAAGTTACCAAAGAGAATTCCTGGTTTAGTCAGGAATAAATACTTTTTCAGCATGACGACCAGTTTAGATCATCATGTTGAAGTGAAGGTAGTTCATAATCCACACAGAACCTACTAAAAGGATAGCAATTGTGAGGATTGTATAAACAAATGCAATCACGTTCCAGCGTTGCTCTGAAGAAGAGTTCATATGCAGGAAGTAAACTAACTGAATAAGAACCTGAGCAACCGCAGTAATCGCGATTACGGCAACCAATAGACCGCGGCTAAAACCACCTGCCATTACCATACCGAATGGAATTACGGTAAGTAGAACAGAAAGGATAAAACCGATTGTATATTGTTTAACGTTACCGTGAGCTGCACCAGCAGAGTTATGATCGTGACTCATTAGATAACTCCCATCAAGTAAACAACGCTGAATACGCAGATCCAAACGATGTCAAGGAAGTGCCAGAACAAGCTTAGGCAAGCAAGACGACGAGTGTTTGGAAGTGTCAAACCATATTTCTTGATTTGGAACATCAACACAAGCATCCATACCAAACCAGAAGTTACGTGAATACCATGCGTACCAACTAGAGTAAAGAACGCAGATAAGAACGCACTTGTGCTTGGGCCATGACCAGCATGAACTAAATGGTTGAACTCATAAAGTTCCATGCCAATGAAGGCTGCACCAAATACCCAAGTAACTGCTAACCAAGTTAAAACTTGACCAACATTTTTCTTGTATGCTGCAAGAACAGCAAAACCAAAAGTTACAGAAGAGATAAGAAGGGCGAAAGTTTCAGTTAAAACGAAACCTAAAGATTCACCAAACAGCTCTTGTGCACTTGGCGTACCCACTGGAACGTGGCTACTTAATACAGCGAACGCGATGAAGAGTGTCCCGAAAAGAACCAAGTCACTCATCAAGTAAGTCCAGAAACCAAAGACAGTGATGTCAGTATCATCGTGATGATGATGTTCGTCATGTCCGTGGTTGTCGTGATGAAGTACTTCAGCCATTGTCTTAGTCCTTCTTCAAATGTTTTTCAAGAAGCGCGTAGCGTTCATTTTCAATACGTTCAACTTCTGCAGCTGGAACATAGTAGTCCACTTTCTTTGTGAAAGAAGAAACGATGAAGCTGATAATTGAAGCAATGAAAGTTACAACGACTAACCACCAGATATGCCAGATTAATGCAAAGCCCATAACTGTAATAAACATTGCAATTACGAAACCTGCCGCACGGTTTGTAGGCATATGGATGTCTTCGTATGTAGTTGGCTTAGCGTAAGCAACACCATTTTCTTTGTCAGTCCAGAAAGTATCAATACCATTGATCTTTGGAAGATAAGCAAAGTTATAGAATGGTGAAGGAGATGAAGTAGCCCACTCAAGAGTACGACCATCCCAGATATCGCCAGTAACGTCCATGTTGTCTTTGCGTTGAAGGAAACCAACAACGATTTGCATAACAAAACAGAAGATACCGATAGCAACCAATACAGAACCAAATAAAGCGATCGCTAAGTACGGATCCCATTCAGGGTTGTCATATGTATTCAAACGACGAGTCATACCCATGAAACCAAGGATATAAAGTGGCATGAATGCAAAGTAGAAACCGAAGAACCAGAACCAGAACGCTGCTTTACCCCAAGTTTCATTCAGTTTCCAACCAAACATTTTTGGCCAGTAGAAAATGATACCCGCGAACATCGCGAACACTACACCACCAATAATTACGTTATGGAAGTGAGCGATAAGGAATAAAGAGTTGTGTACTAAGAAGTCCGCTGGTGGAACTGCCATTAATACGCCTGTTAAACCACCAATACCGAAAGTCACAAGGAAGCCAAGTGTCCAAAGCATTGGAGTTGTATAGGTGATGCGGCCCTTGTACATGGTGAATAACCAAGAGAAGATTTTCACACCAGTAGGGATCGCAATGATCATGGTCATGATACCGAAGAACGCGTTAACGTTGGCACCAGCACCCATTGTAAAGAAGTGGTGAACCCAAACAACCAGTGAAAGAACACCAATTGCTACAGTTGCGTACACCATAGATTTGTAGCCGAACAACGCTTTGCGTGAGAACACAGCAGTAACTTCTGAGTAAATACCAAAAGCAGGTAATACCAAGATGTAAACTTCTGGGTGGCCCCAAGTCCAAATCAAGTTTACATACAACATTGGGCTACCACCCATGTCATTTGTAAAGAAGTGGAAGCCGAAGTAACGGTCAAGTGAAAGCATTGCAATAGTCGCAGTCAAAACTGGGAAAGTTGCAACGATAAGCACTACAGTAACTAATGCAGTCCAAGTGAAAATAGGCATGTCCATAAGTTTCATGCCAGGCGCACGCATTTTGATGATGGTAACGAAGAAGTTAACACCAGTAAGAAGCGTACCTAGACCAGAAACCTGAAGTGCCCAGATATAGTAGTCTACACCTACACCTGGAGAGTATTCGATGCCAGAAAGTGGAGGGTAAGCCATCCAACCTGTTGCAGCGAATTCACCAATTGCAAGAGAAGCCATCATTAAGCCCGCAGCGCCGGCAAATAACCAGAAGCTTAGAGAGTTTAATAATGGGAATGCTACGTCACGCGCACCAATTTGAAGTGGTACAGCAACGTTCATTAAACCAACAACTAGACCCATTGCTACGAAGAAGATCATGATTACGCCGTGGGCAGTAAAGATCTGGTCATAGTGTTCTGGGTGTAAGTAACCTTCACCGCCACCTTTTGCAAGGAACAGTTGAAGACGCATCATAATCGCATCGGCAAAACCACGCACAAGCATGACAATTGACACGAGGATATACATGATACCAATTTTTTTATGGTCTACAGATGTGAACCATTCGTTCCACAAGTAGCCCCATTTTTTAAAGTAGGTGATACCAGCAACAACTGCGATACCGCCAAGGATCATCATTGCAACAGTAACCAACACGATTGGATCGTGTGGAATTGCATCTGGTCCTAACTTACCTAATAAGCTCATGTCTTATTCCCCTGCAACAGTCGCATGTTCAACGCCTGCATGAGCTTCAGAAGCAGCAGCTTCGTGTCCAACAGTAGCTGTATGATCAGCACCGTGGTAGTTACTCATGTATTTATTGATCACTGATTCGAACAATTTAGGTTCTACTGAAGAGTAATAAGTCACTGGATGTGGCTTAGTAGGGTAAGGCTTCATTGCTTCAGCTTTAGCCTTTTCTTCAGGAGTAGTTGCTCTAGCAACTAAAGCTTCGATCTGGTGTTTAGAACGGTTGCCGTCACGTAAGGTTGCAAATTCAGCTTGGTCTAAAACAGTTTTTTGAACTGCTTCAGGATTAACTGAAGAACCATTACCAGCTTTAACAGCAGAAACCCATTCAGCAAACTGAGCATCAGTCACAGCATGTGCACGGAAGCGCATTTGTGAGAAGCCATAACCTGAATAGTTAGAAGAGAAACCACGGAAGCCTTCAGCAGGACTAGTTTCATCAGCTAATAAGTTCAAGTGAGTTTGCATACCTGCCATAGCATAAATCTGACCACCTAACGCCGGAATGAAAAATGAGTTCATTGTGAAGTTAGATGTTAAACGAAGGCTTACAGGAGTTTTCTCAGGGAAGCGGATCTCGTTTACAGTCGCGATGCCTTGTTCAGGGTAGATGAAGATCCATTTAAATTGTTCAGCAATAACTTGAACAGTTAAAGGAGCTTTATCTGACTCGAGTGGACGGTAAGGGTCATACTTGTGGGAACCCCACCAAGTTAACCAAGCTAAAATAGCGATAATAATTACGGGAATACCCCAAACTACAACTTCAATTGCAGTCGAGTGTGCCCAAGTAGGTGCATAGTCTGCATCTTTATTTGACGCGCGATATTTCCAACCAAACCAAAGAGCCATAAGTGCTGATGGAATAACTACCAACAACATTAGGTAGATCGCAGTAAGCATGAGGTTTGATTGACCTTCAGCAACTGGACCTTTTGAGTTTAGAAGTACCATATCACCACCACACCCAGTTAAGAGTGCAGCGATCGCAGATAAAGACAATACAGCTAAAATTGTTTGTCTCATTTTACAACCTCGGTGAAGAGTCCCATTCCCTAAATTTAAAATTTGGGATAGCGAATAAAGTGTCGCATGATTGTGATTTTTTCAGACATGAAAAAACAGTCACAATGATGCGACACCGCTACGTTGTAGGGCATTATGCCTGATATCGGCAAACTAAGCTATACATAAAGATGCTTTAAATGACTGTATTAAAACCCTATTTTGCTAGTCGGGATTGTATTTTTTTTATCTAAATTTTATTTTAATTTCAATATAATGCACAAAAAAGGGATGAAAAAATCATCCCTGAATAAAAGTGAAAATTATTGGTTTATTACCTTGGTTTTTGCCAATTTGTCATGCAAGGTTTGACGCTTCTTGCCGAAAATGAAAACGGAATCGATGATTACGCTTAATGGCATTGATAAAAAGTTCAGGAAAATAAATAAAACACTGCGTAAAGTGAAGCCACGCATGAGGTTGACAGGTTGACTGGTTTCAGCATCTACAATTTTAATCTTGGTGATTTTTTTACCAATGCTTTGACCTGATTTAGCAATCAAATACGCTTGAATGAAAAGCATGATAAATAGGTAGGCAAACATTGCAATCCAAGCTTGGTTGGGAAACATTTCAACCATTTGTGTTTGTAATGCCTGTAAAACATTAGGGTCAGCATTTGGGGTCATCACAGCTTGCATAAACTGTTCATTTAGATTGGCAAATTGTGTCTTTTCACTTGGATTAAAAAATGCCGTTAAGATAAAAGTTGCCGGTATCCAAAGCAGTAAATCAACGATCTTAGCCAGGACACGTTTAGGAATACTTGCTAGGCTAGTTTGCTCTTGTACCGCTTGAGACTGTGCGTAGGTATTTGATGGTGTAGTTGTAGTTTGATTTGATTCGAATGCTGTTGGTGCAGTATATCCTGCAGGCATATAAACCAACTGACCTTGAGTGAGTTCACCCAAAGCTTTCCATTCGGTCATACCTTGGTGCCAAACCAAGTCCGTGAGTAACACTTGTTGGCTCGCGAGCATTTGGTTAAGTTGTTCTAAGGTGTAGGGACCAGCTTGTTGGTTATTTCGTGCCAAGTAAATCTGCATAAAACTAAAATCTCAAAAAACGTCTGTAAAAGTATAAATAAAAAAAAAGACCCACATGTGGGTCTTTTTTTAACACAGTTTATTAAGCTTGTTGAGCTTTTTCTTCAGAAAGGAAGAACCAAGTGTCTAATACTGAGTCTGGGTTAAGCGAAACAGACTCAATGCCTTGTTCCATTAACCATTTAGCTAGGTCAGGGTGATCTGAAGGACCTTGACCACAAATACCTACGTATTTGCCAGCTTTACGACAAGCATGGATTGCCATAGAAAGAAGTGCTTTAACAGCTGGATCACGTTCATCAAATAGGTGAGAAACGATACCAGAGTCACGGTCTAGACCGAGTGTTAACTGAGTTAAGTCGTTAGAACCGATAGAGAAACCGTCGAAGTGTTCAAGGAACTGTTCAGCCAATAATGCGTTAGTTGGAAGTTCACACATCATAATCACTTTAAGACCGTTTTCACCACGTTTAAGACCGTTAAGCGCTAACAATTCAATAACACGTTTCGCTTCAGCAACAGTACGTACGAAAGGAATCATGATTTGAATGTTCGTTAAGCCCATTTCGTCACGTGCTTTTTTCAGTGCGCGGCATTCAAGTTCGAAGCAGTCACGGAAATTGTCAGACACATAACGGCTTGCACCACGGAAGCCAAGCATTGGGTTTTCTTCTTCAGGTTCGTATAACTTACCACCGATTAAGTTTGCATATTCGTTTGACTTAAAGTCAGACATACGAACAATCACTGGTTTGTCAGCAAACGCTGCAGCAAGTGTAGAAATACCTTCAACTAGTTTTTCAACATAGAATTCGATAGGGGATGCATAACCCGCAGTACGTGACATTACAGCAGCACGAGTTTCACGTGGTAGGCTGTCAATGTTAAGCAATGCTTTAGGGTGTACACCGATCATACGGTTGATGATGAACTCAAGACGAGCAAGACCAACACCTTCGTTAGGAATTTGAGCAAAGTCAAATGCGCGGTCAGGGTTACCTACGTTCATCATGATTTTGAACGGAAGTTTAGGCATAGATTCGATAGAGTTGCGTTGGATTTCAAAGTCCAAAGAACCTTCGTAAATAAAGCCTGTGTCACCTTCAGCGCAAGACACAGTCACTTCTTGACCATCAGTTAATACTTCAGTTGCATTACCACAACCTACGATTGCAGGAACACCAAGTTCACGTGCAATAATCGCAGCGTGACAAGTACGACCACCACGGTTAGTGACAATCGCAGCAGCACGTTTCATTACTGGTTCCCAGTCTGGGTCAGTCATGTCAGATACAAGTACGTCGCCGTCTTGCACTTTGTCCATTTCTTTGATTGAAGTCACAATACGAACGCGACCAGAACCAATACGTTGACCGATTGAACGGCCTTCACAAACTACATTACCTTTTTGCTTAAGTAGGTAACGTTCCATGGTGCCAACGTTTTGGCGGCTCTTCACAGTTTCAGGACGTGCTTGAACGATATAGATTTGACCATCATCGCCATCTTTCGCCCATTCGATGTCCATTGCTGAACCATAGTGGTTTTCAATGATCAATGCTTGTTTAGCAAGTTCTTGAAGTTCGTGGTCATTTAAAGCGAATTGTTGACGATCTGCTTTTTCAACGTCTACAACAACCACTGACTTACCTGCAGCACCTTCTTCACCATAAATCATTTTTTGGTGTTTAGAACCAAGGTTACGACGTAATACAGCGTGTTTGCCTGCATTTAAAAGTGGTTTAGATACATAGAATTCGTCAGGGTTTACAGCACCTTGTACAACCATTTCACCCAAGCCATAAGAAGCTGTGATGAAAACTGCGTCGCGGAAACCAGATTCTGTATCTAGTGTAAACATTACACCAGCTGCACCTGTTTCAGAGCGAACCATGCGTTGAACACCTGCAGATAACGCAACGACGTCATGTGCGAAGTTTTGGTGTACACGGTAAGAAATTGCGCGGTCGTTATAAAGTGAAGCAAATACTTCTTTAATCGCAATAAGGACGTTGTCGATACCACGGATGTTCAAGAAAGTTTCTTGTTGGCCAGCAAATGAAGCATCTGGTAAGTCTTCTGCTGTTGCAGATGAGCGAACGGCAACCGCGATATCAGGGTTGCCGTTTGAAAGAGCTGTGAAAGCCTCACGAATTTCTGTTTCAAGTTCAGCTGTAAGCGGAGTGTCTACAATCCATTGACGGATTTTTGCACCAGTTTCAGCAAGTGCATTTACATCGTCAACATTGAGTGCAGCAAGTTCAGCGTTAATTTTAGCGTTTAGGCCACTTTGCTCGAGGAATTCACGATATGCTTGAGCTGTAGTAGCAAAACCACCAGGAACAGATACACCAGCATTTGCGAGATGGCTGATCATTTCACCTAATGATGAGTTTTTACCACCCACGAGTTCTACGTCGTGTTTCCCTAATTTTTCTAGACCAATTACGCGCGCTTCCAAAGTTGTTACTCCACTTTTGCAGTATTAATCACTATCTTGGCATGAAATTATAACAAATTACTTAGCATTCTAAATTTACTAAGTGACAGTCATGTAAGATGGTTTACTATAAAGATTATATAGCACTAAGACAAATTTTGGAGGAGAATTTTAATGTCAGAAGGTAAACAGATTCAGCGTAGTGTTTTCTTTGTTTCGGATGGGACAGCGATTACCGCAGAAACGCTTGGTCATTCACTGTTAGCCCAGTTCCCTCATGTAGATTTTGACATTCATATTATTCCATATATTACCTCTGAAGAAGCTGCTACAAATGTGGTTGCAGAGATCAATCTTAGAGCGCAGCAAGACGGTCAAAAGCCTTTGGTGTTTGATACCCTTGTAGACCCGTATGTACGTGACATTATTAATACTGCAAATGCGATAAATCTTGATGTTTTTGAAGGGCTTATTAGTAAACTGTCTGACGAGTTAGGTACTGCGCCTACGACTTTAGTCGGTCAAACCCATGCAGTAACAGATTCTGAGTCTTATAAAGCACGTATTGATGCGGTGCATTTTGCTTTAGATAACGATGATGGGGCACGTACTCGTCATTATGATAAAGCCGACTTAATTTTAATCGGGGTATCACGTTCGGGTAAAACACCAACTTCCATCTATCTCTCTTTGCAATTTGGTATTCGTGTAGCGAACTATCCGTTGACAGAAGAAGACTTGGATGACAACCGTTTACCTGCAGTTTTACGTGAGCATAAACATAAGTTATTTGGCTTGATGATTGATGCAGAGCGCCTTGTAGCAATTCGTTCAGAACGTAAGGCCAATAGCCGTTATGCAAGTTTTAGTCAGTGCCAGATGGAATTACGTGCGATTGAAGGTATTTATATTTCAGAAGGAATTAAATACTTAAACGTGTCGGAAATGTCGATTGAAGAAATTTCAACACGTGTTTTACAAATGACAGGACTGAAACGTCGCATTGGTTAAGTGTAAATTGAGCCACTTCGGTGGCTCTTTTAATGATAATAAATTACTGTATAAATTATATAAAAATAGTATTAATTTTTGACTTGTCATACTTTTAATGAATGATAAATATTTAAAATATTGATGAAAATTTTTCTCAACATTTAGACTTAAAATTTAAGCAAATTCTGTATTCAAATGTGTACCAATTTGATGAATTTTTTTAGCTGAAAATTTATAAAATATGGCCTAATTGACAGCTTGAATCTTTTAAAATAATCCGTGCTGTGCTGTATTTTTAGCTATGAATTAAGCCTGAATAATCTACTTGATAAGAGTGGTGTATATACCTGATTTAGCACATACAGTTTAATATTTGATCAAGTTTTCAAAAATAGCTTGTTTAAATGCAAAAAAAATAGGCAAAAAATAGAATAAAAAATAATCAAACAGTTGCTTTTAGGTGTTAAATCTCAAGAAATGGCATCATTTATTTAATTGATGTGGTTGAAAAATAGTCAAATTAATAACATTCAGGCTTTAAAAGCTGATATGAAGTGATATTAAAATTGGATTTTTAGCAGTTATTTCCCTATTGAATATAGATTAGAACATAAGTAAATGTCGGCTGAATATGAGCATCGGTATAAATTTTCCAACTTATAGTTAGGGATTAAAAGAGTGGTGTAAGACCAGATTAAGCGACTGAAAAATTATTGGTTTGAAATAAATTTTTTATGAAGAATTGATCATAACTATTCAAAATTGCACGTCTATAAACTCGCTGTAGCTGATGGTGTAGGTCGGAGGCATGATTTAAGTCTGAGAGCTGAAAAGCATGTAGCACAATTAAAGCTATTTTCATTTATGGATTTTTAAGAATCCTTAGCCTTATCGAATGAAAGTATCCAATATAGTAGGGGAGCTACCAAAAGCCGCCAGAGATGGCTTTTGGTGTTGTGAGTTTTGATCAATCGGATAAATTCTAGTAATTGTCATGTGAAAATAATTGCAATGTAATTACTTTTCTTTAGGCTGGTTAGATTCGCTGCGCACAATGACATCACACTCAAACGTATGCTCATCTAAAGCCGTGATTGAATTACTCTGAATTTTTGCAATAGGCCAAGTGTTTAAGATGCAGTTGGGCTGCTGTAATGCTGCATAATAATGATCCGATTTTAGGAAGGTTTTGTTCTGAATTGCGGTATTTGGACTGAGTAAATGTCTTAACCAATGGTTCGGCACTTGATCTTCTAAAAAGCGAATCGCCAAAATACTCTTAATACGATTGCTAAATAAACGTCGATTTTTTGCAATCAGTGGATGTTGAATTAATTTATTCAATAGACGTTCAGTACGCGGTAAAACAAATTGCGGTTTGATTTGATAGACCATGATGTTATCTGCAACCTGACATAGATGATGTAGTTCAGAGACCACATGCTGATCTATCCCAATAATTGCGATTTTTTGATTCTTAAAATCATAATCTTTGATCTGTTCTGAACTGATGATCGTTCCACGAAAGTGTTCAAAATCCTCTAGATGATTATTAAAAATATGGTGGGTTGCATCCTGCTTGTTGGCCATATTTATTCCTTGTCTTTTGTTTTTTTAGTTGAGTCTTAGATAGGAATATATTCTGTGATGGGCCAGTCGGGGTAAAGCGTTTTTTCAGTCTGATGAGTCATACAATTTGTCTAGAATTGATTTGCTTGGCCCTTGTCATTTATACATTTCTAGGAGTGAACTGATTTTTTTATGCGTTGAAGTTCATCTTTCGCTCAAGCAGGTCGAAATAATGAGCGACCTGCATGAACAGCTTTTGAGATCTATAATTTTGTGAGTTTTAAAGTGGTTCATCATCTGATGAGTTATAGTCAAGCTGACTCGTGGTTGAATGTTTAAGTTCGGGTTGGTCGGTATGGGTACGTAAATAGTCCATATCACGAATATTTTTTTGTACAGCAACTGCACCAAACAGACTCATTAGGAAAGCCATCATGTAAAAACCTTTTTCACTTAATGCCAGTTCAGCATTCCATAGACCAATGGCAAGAAGTACGAGGCAAATAATGACGGATACCCAGCACAGTCCAAAGTAGATTGCAGTGACATGCATTCCTTCTAAACGGTCACGAATGATTTTTTGTAGTGAAACCGATGAAAATAATCCATAAAGCAATAAAATGAGATAAAAGCCTTTTTCATTCAACATCATATTTGCATTGAATAAACCTATGCAAAACACTACAGCGCCTAAGATCAGTGCACACCAACTTGCTGCGATAAATGCGGGTGTGGGTTTATTAATATATTGGCTCATCTGCTTATTTTTCTCTTTGTTTTGCTTATGTTTAATATTTATACAGCAATAAAAATGAGTAAAGCAATTATTTCGTTGAGGCAATGATGGTTTTTAAGTACAGGTTTGGTCGTTGTTAGCCGAAACCATATTATCTGTTGACTGCTATCCGTCTAAAGAGCCACAAAAAATGTAGTCACAATTCTACCTTTAGACGGATTAAACGCTTGGATTAGATCATTAAGTTTAGAGTCTTAAGCGAGATCATTTTTGATTTGCATTAAACGTTCGAAGTTTGCAATGCGCTTATCGGTATCGTAAATGTCGCAGGTGAAAATAAATTCATCAACGTCATATTTGGTGAGTAGGTTTTCTAAACCTGCTCGAACGGTTGCATTTGAACCGACTTGTCCCATAGCGTAGAAATTGTCGACAGACATCTTTTCTGCAGCAGACCATAAGCCTTGCATACTGTCGACTGGAGCTTTGAGTTTTAAACTTTGACCACGCATTAAACCTAAAACCCGTTGATAAGCACTCGTTGCTAGATATTCTGCTTCTTCATCTGTTTCAGCAACAACCGTTGGTACGCCCATAGAAACATAAGGTTGATCTAAATATTCGGATGCTTGGAAAGTCTCACGATAGAGCTGAATCGCTTGTCCAAGCATGCGTGGTGCGAAATGAGAAGCAAAAGAATAGGGTAGACCTAAACGTGCAGCGAGTTGTGCACTGAATAGACTTGAACCTAGAAGCCATACAGGAACATGTGTATTTTGTCCCGGTGTGGCAATGATGCGCTGGTGAGGTTCAGGTGCTTTGAAGTATTGTAAAATCTCAAGAACATCTTGTGGAAATTGATCTTCGGTTTCCTGACGGCCACGGCGTAATGCGCGCATGGTGGTTTGGTCAGTACCTGGTGCGCGACCTAAGCCGAGTTCAATACGTCCAGGATATAACGTTTCAAGTGTGCCAAATTGTTCAGCGACAACTAAAGGCGCATGGTTGGGCAACATAATCCCGCCTGAACCGAGCTTGATGGATTGTGTATTTGCTAAGAGATAACCGAGTAAAACCGCAGTTGCAGAACTTGCGATGCCGTCCATATTGTGGTGTTCGGCTAACCATAGACGGTCATAGCCAAGTTGTTCTGCTTTCTGTGCTAACTGGAGTGCATGTTTGAGCGAAAATTCGATGGTTTTATCATCTCGAACAGGTGCGAGTTCAAGTATTGAAAATTTTGTATCGGCTAGAGTACGCATGTTTTCTCTCAGAGATCTTTATATCGAAATAATACGATATAAAAAGCTGAATGTATATCGAATAAATTCGATATGGTTGTGGGGCGGTGTAAAAAGACAACTTTAGATATATCTAAACTTTTTTTATATACAAAAAAAGCACCCGAAGGTGCTGATTTTTTTCCATTGAAATATATCGATTAACGTTTACCGTTTTTGTACCAACCTAAGTGACGACCATTGTCTCCACGGTAGCCTCGGTCGTTGTAGCTGTAATTATTGGTACGATAGCCACGGTTGTTATAACGACGGTCATAGCGATCATCATAACGGTCATTATAGCGACGGTCTTCAGACACTTTTTTACCTAGTGCAGAACCACCAGCTGAACCAAGTGCAGCACCGATATAACCACCGTTTGTGCCGCCCATGTTTTTACCTACGGTATAACCACCTGCGCCACCAAGTGCACCACCGATGATGGCACCATTACGGTCACGTTTGTTTGCCGATGCTGCTGCACCTGCACCGCCACCAATTGCTGAACCAATCATTGCGCCAGTTTGGCCGCCAACTTGGTTACCGATTGCTGCACCAACAACACCACCTAAAGCAGATGTTAATGCAGTATTGGTGCTATTACCTGCATGTGTTGCAGTCATGGTAAGCGCTGAAGCGGCAATTGCTGCACTGAATAGAATTTTATTAATTTTCATTTTTAAACTCCTTACGAAGCATGATGTTTATCTGTTGATATCAATATATGAAAACACATAGCGAATATTTGGAGCGTGATGTGAAATAAAATACGTGTTCCGTTGCTGCAATGTAAATTTTGCACTTTATTTCTACATGATTGATTACATGGATAGAGTGGATCAACTCTACATATTTGAGGTGCAATAAATAAAGTTGTACTTATCATTTGAAAAAAGGCGATATATAAAAAAAGCACCCGAAGGTGCTCTTTTCACTGTCCAATAAGTTTGGACTCACTAATTTTGAATTAGTGACGACGACGGTAACGTTTTTTGTATTTACGTTCTTGGTGTTTGTCGTAGGCTTTATCTTTAGAAATTTTGTTACCTAAAGCAGCACCACCAGCAGCACCAAGTGCAGAACCGATGTAACCACCGTTTGTACCGCCCATGCTTTTACCAACGGTATAACCTGTACCGCCACCTAAAGCACCACCGATTGCAGATTCTGTACGGTTTCGTTTATTACTTGCTACCGCAGCACCACCAGCACCACCAAGAGCAGCACCAATTGTAGCGCCGGTATTACCGCCCATGTTTTTACCAATTGCAGTACCTGCAACACTACCTAATGCACTAGCTGCAGCAACGCGTGTTGTACTATCTGCATTTGCAGACACAGTGAACATAGAAGCAGTTGCTAGAGTGGCTGTCATTAAAAGAGTATTCAGTTTCATAGTTCACTCCATGTCCTTCATAAACGCGAGGACTTTTTCATAATCATTTCGATGGCAGTAAATGTAACAAAACTATTCGCTATAAATATGGAGAGCTTTCACTTTATTTAGTGATTTGAGTGTCTAGTTTGTATAAGTTTTATTAATATTGTGAAAAAAACGGTCGAATGCAGAAAATCTGTACGACTTTGTGGAGAAAGGTAGGAGTGATGAATTTCACATTTTGATATTTAGGCTCATCGATAGGCCAAAAAACAATAAATATGTCATTTCAGACCCATTATCGGTACACTAGCGCCATTATTTTGAATTTTGGCATATCCGTGAAAGTTTAGCGGTAGAGCCTGTGTATTGAGATTTTTTGAAAAATGAAAGAATCGTTACGTTTACGATTAGATCAGCTCTCTGACCGTCACGAAGAATTAAATGCATTACTCGCAGATGTAGAAGTCATTTCAGACAACAAACGTTTCCGTCAGTTGTCACGTGAGCATAGTGATTTATCTGAAATCACTGAAGTTTGGAAAAAATACCGTCAAGCTGAAGAAGATATTGAGACTGCTGAAGTAATGATGACGGATCCAGATTTTAAAGAGATGGCCGTTGAGGAAATCAAAGAAAATAAAGCTTTGATCGGTCAGCTTGAAGCAGACTTAAACATTCTGATGATTCCAAAAGATCCGAATGATGCGAACTCTGCTTATTTAGAAATCCGTGCCGGAACAGGTGGTGACGAAGCTGCAATTTTCTCGGGTGACTTGTATCGCATGTACAGTAAATATGCTGAATCACAAGGTTGGCGTATTGAAGTGTTGTCTGAAAATGACGGCGAACACGGCGGTTATAAAGAAGTGATTTGCCTCATCAATGGTGAAGGCGTATATGGTCGTTTGAAATTTGAAAGTGGTGCACATCGTGTACAGCGTGTTCCTGCAACAGAGTCACAAGGTCGTGTTCATACTTCGGCATGTACTGTTGCGATTTTGCCGGAAATTGATGTAGACACAAGTGTTGAAATTAATCCTTCAGAATTACGTATTGATACCTATCGTGCCTCTGGTGCAGGTGGTCAGCACATTAACAAAACTGACTCCGCGGTGCGTATTACCCATATACCAACGGGTACAGTTGTAGAATGTCAGGACGAACGTTCACAACATAAAAACAAAGCCAAAGCGATGGCGCTGTTGGTTTCTCGTTTAGAAAATGCCAAACGCGCAGCAGCAGATGCCGCGACATCTGAAATGCGTCGTGACTTGGTGGGTTCTGGTGACCGTTCTGAGCGTATTCGTACCTATAACTATCCACAAGGTCGCATGACTGATCATCGTATTAACCTAACACTGTATAAGTTAGATGCAGTGATGGAAGGCGATTTGACTGAATTGCTTGATAGTTTGCATCGTGAATATCAAGCCGATCAGTTGGCGTTATTAGCGCAGCAGAATGGTGGCTAATGAATATTGCACAGGCTTTGGCCTATCGTGGTGAACCTGAAAGTTATGAACGTCAGGAAAATGCGTGGTTGTTAGAGCACATCACCAAGATTGATTCTTTTGATTTAATCATGAAAAAGGATCAAGAATTGACGGCAGAACAAGAACAACTCTATGTCGACAGTCTTGCTCGTATTGCAGCAGGTGAGCCTTTGGCTTATGTCACAGGTTCTCAGCCATTTTGGACGCTAGACTTAAAAGTGACTAAAGATACTTTGGTTCCACGTCCTGATACGGAAGTACTTGTTGAAACTGTACTGCGTTTAGAACTTCCTGAAGATGCTCGTGTGGTCGATTTAGGAACAGGAACTGGTGCTGTAGCCTTGTCATTAGCCAGTGAACGTCCAGATTGGTCAATTGTAGCTTCGGATATTTACGAACCTACCTTGGAAGTTGCTGAGTTTAATGCCAAAAAGCATGATCTTGAACATGTGCAGTTTGTCTTAGGTTCTTGGTTGAAACCCTTTGGTCGTGCTTTCTTTGATGTAATTGTGTCAAATCCGCCGTATATCGATGCTGATGATGTACACATGAAAGATTTGGCGACAGAGCCTGAACGTGCTTTGGTTGCGGACAATCATGGGCTTGCAGATATTGAGCAAATCATTCTTCAAGCCAAAAAACATTTAACCGTGAATGGGTGGGTGGTGCTTGAACATGGCTATGACCAAGGTGAAGCAGTCAGACATTTGTTCTTACGAGTTGGATATCGAAATGTTCGGACTGTAAAAGATTATGGTGGAAATGACCGTGTCAGCTTAGGTCAGTGGCAACATTGATTTGGTATTAGAGATAGTCAAAAATAAAGCGCATTGAATGCGCTTTATTTTTTTGTTTTTGATATTCGATCAATACTTACATTGGGTAGTCTTGTAAGCTATCGAAAACTTCAACTTGTTCTAAAGCTGATGTTTCTACTGCAAGACAGTAAGCAATAATTTTTGCAGTTGCATTGACTAAATTTTCATCTTTTAGATTCGCACCTGCTTGAATTGCTTCAATGTCATCCGCTTGGATATCCAGTGCATGAGCAACTTCAACTGCATTTTCAGTGCTAAAAAATTGTGAAATCAAATTTTGCAAATCGATATCTGCAACAGTTTTAAGCTGTTCGTGAAACAGTTCATCAATTGCGTCAATCTGAGTGAAAAGAGAATCTGAAAAGTTTTGAACAAGTTGTTGTTCAAGAACATCAATCATCTTAAGCATAGGAAAGCCTTTCAAGGAGATGCAGGAGAATTGGAAAATAAATAAGCAAAGTGCTTTAAATTGAGTGAAAAATAACCTAATTAGACTAAAGTAGCAATCGTTCAAGGATGAATGGTCAGTCTATTTATTGAATATTTTTAAGTTATTGATTTTCTATTAATTAGATGAATATTCAATTTATAAATAGCGAATATCAAATTTTAGGCCTTGAATTCAGGCGCATTATTTTGTCGATACGCACCGGGACTGACGCCTGTCCATTTTTTAAATGCCCGATGAAAAGCACTCGGATCATGAAAATTTAGTTCTTCACTGATATCTTGCAAACTTTTATCGGTATGGGTTAAAAAATCGATGGCAGTATCACGTCGGATATCATTTTTGAGTTGTTGATAACTCACACCTTCACTTTTAAGACGGCGATGCATGGTGGCTTCCGACATATTCATTTTGACTGCCAACTCATAAAACTCTAACCATTCAGCAGGAGAAACGTCTAACAGTTGTTTACGAATTTGGCTGCTGAGTGCATATGGGTTTTTAAAGCGTACCAAGAGGTTTTCAGGTGTTTGTTGTAGGAATTGATACCACGAACGTGTATCTTGTTTGATTGGCAGGGTTAGGTAACTGGCATCTAGCTGAATATAGTTTTGACTGGCTTGGTAATGAATATTTTCACAAAAGCGAACTTTATAGTCGTGATCATCAAGCGGCGCATCACATTTGAATTGGATTTGGTTTAATAAAATCCGTTGTCCACTTAGCCAGCACAGTAGCGTGTGGATGAGCATCAAATATGTTGCATAGCTGAACATGCGTTTAGGCGCTTGTTGGTCATAGATCACGATATAAGCAAAGTGATCTTCAATGGTTAAATCACTATGCAAGTCATCTAAAACCAGATTTAAAAATTGTAGGATTTGCTTAAGTGCATCCCCCAAGGTGCTGTTGTGCATGACCATTTTCGAAAGTAGTTTAAAACTACCACGTCGCATGGCATGCCGATCCATGCCAAAAAATTCATCATCCATCACATCTGCAAGATGAGTCCATAAAGCCGCATATTGAGAAACAGAAACTCTGGTTTTACGCGATAGCAGTAACTCAGAGGGAATACCCGCCTTTTGTAAAATAGCAGAAATATCAAAGTGCTTTTGTTGCGCATCGTGTAATGCTTCATGCACCAAGTCGATAGAAATCGTCCCTTTACTGTATTCGAGTCCATGCTTCGGCATATGTGCGGATAGGTCCTTGTTCAGAATTGTCCAAATACATCAGAAAAGATGCAACATTTGGAAATTGTACTGAATAAATTCTCTGTTTACTCTGCATCTTAAGTCGAATTTAAAACAAGACATCGTAAATAGGGAAATGCTATGGACATTAAAGGAAAAGTTTTTGTTGTGACAGGTGGTGCATCAGGACTAGGCGCTGCGACAGCAACACATCTGATTGGCCTGGGTGCAAAAGTGATTATCGTGGATATGAATCATGAGCATGGCGAAGCGATGCAACGTCAACTGGGTGATCCTGCGAAATTTGTTCAATTGGATGTTACCGATGAACAAGCGGTCGGCGCTTTCTTTGCACAAGTTGAAGCGGAATTTGGTCAACTTAATGGCTTAGTGAACTGCGCAGGTATCGCACCCTCTGCAAAAGTTTTAGGTCGTGACGGATTACATGATTTGGCGATGTTCCAAAAAGTATTAAATATTAATGTTTCAGGCACATTCAATATGCTGCGCTATGCGGCACAACTGATTGCTAAATATGAATTAAAAGCGGGTGAAGAAGAGCGTGGCGTGATTGTGAATACGGCGTCGGTTGCGGCTTTCGATGGTCAAATTGGTCAGTCGGCTTATGCAGCATCTAAAGGGGCAGTGGTTGCAATGACATTACCTCTTGCACGTGAGCTTGCACGTGAATCAATCCGTGTGATGACCATTGCTCCGGGTATTATGGAAACGCCAATGCTCAAAGGCTTAGCACAAAATGTACAAGATGCTTTGGGGCAAATGGTGCCTTTCCCACCACGTTTAGCAAAACCACAAGAGTTTGCAAAATTAGTGACGCATATTTTTGAAAATGCCTATCTCAATGGCGAAGTGATTCGTCTTGATGGCGCGATTCGTATGCAGCCTAAATAGTTATTTATTAAAACTGCTTATTCTGGCTTCTACGACGGAGTCTGATCGAGAATAACTTCGTTGACAGTAGCTCATCTCGTTACTTTTGTTTCGGCAAAAGTAACCAAAACCATAGTCATTTGTAAAACTCGTCATCAAGTATTTATTGATTTACAGATTACACAAACATTAGAGATTAATGGCGTCCTGCCTCAGACAGTTGCAAATGACGTCGTCGTGTATCCAACTTTGCTTTAATACAGTCAAAGAATTTTTAATTCCGCAGTTATCCAAAATTTAAAGCTATACGCGCTATAAAAGATTTAGAAAAGGAAGTCTCATGATTTTAAATGATGAACAAAAAATGGTTCAGGACATGATGCGAAGCTATTCGCAAGAAAAACTGAAACCGACGGCTGCAGAGCGTGATAAAACGGCAGCATTTCCTGCACAAGAGCTAAAGGAACTTGGTGAGCTGGGTGCTTTAGGCATGACGGTTTCGGATGAATGGGGTGGTGCTGGTTTAGACTACGTGTCTTTGGTTGTTGCCTTAGAAGAAATTGCTGCTGGCGATGGTGCGATTTCCACAATTGTTAGCGTACAAAACTCACTGCCATGTGGCATTACACAGCGTTATGGTACAGAAGCACAAAAAGAAAAATACTTAAAAAAATTAGCCACTGGCGAATGGTTAGGTTGTTTTTGCCTAACAGAACCACAAGTGGGTTCAGATGCGAGTGCATTGGAATGTAAAGCGGAGCGTGATGGTGACGAGTGGGTGTTAAATGGCACCAAGCAATTTATTACCACAGGAAAACATGCCCAAGTAGCCTTAGTTTTTGCGGTAACGGACAAGTCTGCAGGTAAAAAAGGGATTTCGTGCTTTTTAGTACCAACGGATGCGCCGGGTTATATCGTATCGCGATTAGAAGACAAAATGGGTCAGCATTGTTCCGATACAGCAACTATTGTTTTAGATCACTGTCGTATTCCTGCAGACAGTCTTTTAGGCCAAGAGGGTGAAGGCTATAAAATTGCCTTATCAAACCTAGAGTCAGGTCGAATTGGTATTGCTGCGCAGTCTGTGGGTATGGCACGAGCAGCATTAGATGCGGCTGTTGAATATGCCAATGAACGCAAGGCATTTGGGGTGGAGATTGTACAGCATCAGGCCGTGGCATTTCGCCTAGCAGATATGGCCACCCAAATTGAGGCAGCACGTCAATTAATCTTCCATGCAGCGACGTTAAAAGATGCCGGTTTTCCATGCTTAAAAGAAGCCTCAATGGCGAAACTTTTTGCATCGACGATGGCTGAACGGGTGTGTTCAGATGCCATTCAAATCCATGGGGGCTATGGTTATGTATCTGATTTTCCAGTAGAACGAATTTATCGTGATGTGCGTGTCAGTCAAATCTATGAAGGTGCATCGGACATTCAACGTCTGGTGATAGCACGTGAAGTAACCAAAGGATAGGTGATTAAAAAATAGACTTTGGTCGATGTTCAAACCCTGCAATGGCGTTGATGGTTATGGAAATTGCAGGGGACATCCAAACATGGTTATTTAGGTATACACAGTCTAAGAATAGATTGTTTAACAAAGTATAAGTTTCAAAACTAAAAAACCGACATTGCAATCGGTGTATGGAATAGCAGTAAAGGCGGATGTGGCAAAGGAATCGTCACTAGTACGCAGCGGTACAACAACAAGATGAATAAACCTCAAAGTCTTGCACTTTGAATCATAGAGAACAGGATAGGAATTGTCGTCATGAAGACACTAGAACAAGCATATCGTGATTTTAATTTTGAAAAGATGGTTACAGAACAATTGGTCGGTACGCCAAGTTCAATCAATGCTTATGATGAATGTTGTGGGCGCTATGTTGGGCAAAATCGAACTGCGCTGATCTGGGAAGGTAAAAATGGTGAATCTGAGCAATGGACTTTTGAGCAATTAGATTTAGCTTCTGCACAATTGGCAAATTATTATCAGCGCATTGGATTGAAAGCAGGTGATTGCATTGCAGGTCTTTTACCTCGCACAGCAGAGTTGTTGATCACCGTATTGGCAACATGGCGTATAGGGGCAATTTATCAACCGTTGTTTACTGCATTTGAGTCCAAAGCGATTGAACATCGAGTGCAAACTGCGGGAACAAAGCTGATTGTAACCAACACTGAGCAACGATCAAAACTCAATCATATTGATTTACCACATATTTTAACCGTACATGCCGATCAAGCAATTCAGACAGATCCTGACTTTTGGTCAGAGCTGCAACTGCATGACACCACATTTAACTCAGTACCGCGTTCATTTGATGATGAATTTTTAATGATGTTTACCTCAGGAACGACCGGTTTAGCCAAGTCTGTACCTGTGCCGCACAAAGCGTTGTTGGCATTTAAAGGGTATATGACACATGCGGTTGATTTGCGTGATGAAGATTCATTTTGGAATTTGGCAGATCCGGGCTGGGCTTATGGTTTGTACTATGGAATTGCAGGGCCTTTAAGTTTAGGGCACAGCATTATTATGGATGAACGGGCTTTTAGTGTTGATCATGCACTTCAAGTCATCAAAAAATATAAAGTCAGCAATTTGACCGGTTCACCAACGGCTTTTCGTATGTTCTTTGGGTTTAAAGAAAAATTTGATGAATCCATAAAATCACATTTACGGGTTGTGAGTAGCGCAGGAGAGCCACTAACTCCCGAAGTGATTCAATGGTTTAATCACGATTTAAACGTCAATATTTATGACCAATATGGGCAAACAGAACTCGGTATGGTGATTGCAAATCATCATGCTTTAGAACACTACAAAAAAGTGGGTTCAGCCGGTTTTGCTATACCGGGACATCGCTTTGCGGTGCTTGATAAAGACCACCAAGAAATTGAACGTGGTGGGATTGGAACATTGGCATTAGACTGGTCGCAATCTCCACTCATGTGGTTCACGGGCTATGGCGGCAATAACCGTAAAGCCTTTGTCGGGAACTACTATTTAACTGGTGATACTGTTCGTTTAAATGAAGAAGGCGGTATTGATTTTGTAGGGCGTGCTGACGATGTCATTACAACGTCAGGCTATCGTGTAGGACCTTTCGATGTGGAAAGCACATTATTAGAGTGTGAAGAAGTTTTAGAATCGGCAGTTGTTGGTAAGCCTGATCCTGAGCGTACAGAATTGGTCAAAGCTTTTGTGGTATTGAAACCACAATATGAAGCTAGTTCTGAACTCATGGATAAGCTACAAGCTTATGTACGTTCTCGTTTATCCAAGCATGCTTATCCAAAAGAAATTGAATTTGTTGATGGGTTGCCTAAAACATCGAGTGGAAAAATCCAACGTAATCTGTTGAAGCAACAAGAAGTGGCCAAAGCGCAATGTATGCAAAAGGTCAGTTAAGTTTGGGCTGAGTTGAATTAAAGGAAAGGCTGCGTACATGCAGCCTTTTCTATTTGCTTATCTGAAGTTGGATAATAATTATTTTTGATTTGGCAATTTTAATGCTGAGACATCGGTAAATGTTTTGGAAAGCTCATGAGGCAAAGCAGTGCAGAAATAAGTGCACAAGCAAACATGATTGTGACTAAACCTAAGCCGCCAAAACTACTAAATTTACCGGTTAAAGTTGTAATGATCGCACCAAAGCCAAATTGTAAGGCACCTAATAATGCAGATGCTGTAACAGCATTTTTATGCTGAAACATAAGAGCCAACTGGCTGCCGGTAGGCATAATGAAACCTAAAAGTGCAACGGCAATGAATAGTGCGCTACAGAAGAATATTAGATTTGAATAGCCTAAGCATTGTGCAAGGAGCAATACAGCCATAATGAGTAAGAAACTGCTGTTCATGATTTTATAGGCATTCAGTGGGCCAAATTTTTCATGCACTTTAGGATTAAAGATTGCCGCAGCAATTAAACCAAATGCATTGAATGCAAAGAGCAGGCTAAATTGGGTAGAACTCAACTGATACTCACTGATAAATACACTGGCTGAACCAGCGATATAGGCAAAGAAGCCAGCTTGTGCAATACACAGTGTGAGTGAGTAAATGATGAACTTACGATCCCTGATAATTTGCCCATATAATTTGATGGTTTGTGAGAGCTTGAATTGTTGGCGCAATTCCACTTGACGTGTTTCGGGGAGCGGCACTGCAACGGCTGCCAATACAATCGCGGCATATACGGCTAAAAAAATAAAAATATTTCGCCATGAACCTAAAGCCTGTAAGCCATCGCCAACTAAAGGTGCTGCCACCGGTGATAGGCCTAATATCGCCAAAACCATAGACATCATTTTGCCCATTGCTGGGCCTTGAAACTAATCTTTGATGATGGCAAAAGCAATCACCATCCCAATTGAACCACCTAAACCCTGAATAAAGCGAATCCATTGTAATTGTTCAACGCTTTGTGCAAATGCGCAGCCGATCGAGCCTAAAATATAAATCCCTAAACCTAAGTAAATGAGCGGTTTACGGCCAAATTTATCCGATAGTGGGCCGTACATCAGCTGGCCGAGCATTAAACCCACAAAAAATGTCATCAAACTCAGTTGGATCGCACCTTCGCTACTCCCTAAAGATGTTGCCATAGCGGGAATGCTTGGTAGGTACATATCAATACCTATCGGGCCGATGGTTGCGAGTAATGCAATGAGTATGGGCATTGCACGTGTATTTGATGCTGTCATAATGTGGTCGGATCTTGTGAAAAGCGGCGCATTATGAAACCTATTGGTTTCCTAAGTCAAGGAGAGCAGCATTGGCAAAACTAGGCCGTCCTTTGGTCATGTCGGCAGAACAGCGGCGTGCAGAAATCTTTTCTATTGCAGAACAACTCTTTGGTGAAAAGGGCTTTGAAAATGTCACCATGTCTGAGATTGCGACCGCAGCAGGCATGTCTAAAAAAACCTTATATGTGTATTTTTCTGATAAACGTGAACTGCTTATTTCATTGGTTGAGTCGTCCTATATCTGGACTGAAGATGCTTTTGATGCCAATAGTTTAGATCGTGTGTTGGCCTTGCAGAATCAGTTGAAGAAAATCGCTGAGCATGTCCTGTCCGAGCGGCATATTAAGTTGTGCCGACTGGCGATCGCAGAGCGTGTTGGTGTTGATGGAATAAGTGATACTTTTTATGAAAAAGGTATCGCCAAAAGCCGAGATCATTTGATTCATACTGTAAGTCATATACCAAGTGCCCAATTTGTATTGAACTTAAATGCAGATATCATGGCGGATATGTTATTTGGTGCAACCATTTCGAAGCCTTTCGTCGATTTACTATTTTTAAATCAGCAGATAGATATGCAGCAGGTGACTATGGCAATTGAACAAAGTATTCAGGCTTTGTTTAAAATGTGAATGCCTAAATTTTCATAGCAAAATTGAATGTTTATTTTCATCCTTATCTTTGGATTGCTCGTTATAATGGCCTCGGTTTTATGTTTAAAATGAGATAGCAGAACATGGATGCACAGCTCGATCTAGATTCAGACATGGAATTAAGTGATGATGAAATGCATCTATACAGCCGTCAAATATTGCTTGATGGTTGGGACATCGATGCGCAAGAGAAGCTAAAACTTGCCAATGTACTCATCGTGGGGTGTGGTGGGATTGGGTGTACCACAGCCGAATTATTGGCACGTGCAGGCGTCGGACAAATCACTTTGATCGATGCAGATCGAATTGAAATCAGTAATTTGCAACGACAAATTGCTTATACCAAACACGATGTAGGATTTTATAAAGCTGAAATTTTGGCTAAACGATTACAAGCGATTAACCCGCATATTCGTGTGCAAAGCTATACCTCAAAATTAGATGAAAGAAACGCAAAGGCATTGATTTCACAGCAGGATTTGGTTCTCGACGGTTGTGATAATTTCAGTACACGGTATTTGGTTAACGCAAGCTGTGTGGAAAATAATGTGGCGCTGATTAGTGCTTCAGCGATCGGCTTTCAAGGGCAGTTATTTATGGTTGAAGCCGATGCTGCCTGTTATGAATGTTTATTTCCAAAAGAACAGCATGCCAATGAAAGTTTGCGCTGTGCAGACTCGGGTGTACTTGCAACTACACCAAATGTTATGGCAAGTTTGCAAGCACATCATGCCTTGCTCTATTTGGGTTTAGGGACGACAGCACTGAAACAAAAACTTTTGTTGTGGGATGGTCTGTCAATGAAACAAAAAATTCTCGCTTTTGAAAAAGATCCCGATTGTCCAATCTGTCAGGCAAGATAAAGCAGCAAGCCCTTATTTTTTTGCTACACTCACGTTAATTATTTTTTTCTAAGACATTATGAAAAACAATATCTGGTTAGATGGAATTCGCTCGGTTGCCCGAATGGGTGAGACCGCAGTCGTTGCGGCAAAAGCCGGCTTTAAATATGCAACTGAAAAACCAAGTAACGCAAAATTAATGCGTGAAACTTTTGAATCACTGGGTTCAACCTATATTAAATTGGGTCAATTTATTGCCAGTACACCTTCTTTATTTCCGCGTGAATATGTCGAAGAGTTCCAAGGCTGTTTAGATCAGACACCGTCATTGCCGTTTAGTTATGTGCAGCAGGTATTGGCTTCAGAATTTGCTGGTCGTAATTTAGATGAAATATTTGCTTCAATTGATGAAAAGCCTTTGGCTTCTGCATCGATTGCACAGGTGCATGCCGCTAAATTGGTCACTGGTGAAAATGTTGTTATTAAGGTGCAAAAACCGGGTGTCGAGACAATTCTCTATACAGATTTAAACGTCTTACATTGGGCTACTAAACTGGTCGAAAAAGCTGTACCCAAAGTCAAATTTGCTTCACTTGCAGATATCGTTGAGGAAATTAAAGTTCGCATGGTACGTGAGGTGGACTTTATTGAAGAAGCTCAAAATCTTGACGACTTTGTGAATTATCTGAACGTAACTCAAAACAAAGCCGCAACAGCACCAAAGGTTTATCACCAATATTCAACACGTCGCGTATTAACCATGGAGCGTTTATACGGCGTACCATTGACTGATTTTGATGTGGTCAAGAAAGTCGCTAAAGATCCATCGCAAGTTTTGGTGACAGCGATGAATACATGGTTTGGCAGCTTGATGTTATGTAATAGTTTTCATGCAGACTTACATGCAGGCAACCTGATGCTGCTTGAAGATGGTCGAGTTGGCTTCATCGATTTTGGTATCGTGGGCCAGTTGAAACCTGAAGTGTGGACAGCATGTATTGCGTTTATGGATGCCCTACAAAAAACTGACTACAACTTGATGGCTGAAAATATGCTGAAAATGGGCATGACGGCTGTCAAAATTGACACACAAGTCTTAGCTGCCGACTTAGAACGCTTATTTAGCGGTGTGCTTTTGGCCGATCCGCAAGAGTTATTAACCTCAAATCCTGCCGATTTGAATGACATCATGATGGATATGGTACAAGTTGGAGAGCGTCATGGTATTCGCTTCCCACGTGACTTCGCTTTATTATTCAAACAAATGTTGTACTTCGACCGCTTTATGCGCATCCTTGCGCCATATACTGATATTTATGCAGACCAGCGTATTCAAATGGTGCAGACTATGGACCCTAATTTATTGTTGAATCAATAATTTAGCTGCAAGATATAAATAGAATCCTCTTGCTTAAACAGGAGGGTTTTATCGATGTTTAAGATTTTATTTTGAGTGTAAGAATGGACGCAATTATCATTGAAGGTTTGAAAGTTGAGACTGTCATCGGCTGTTTCAATTGGGAGCGTCAGATTATTCAGCCTTTGATGCTCGACCTCAATATTCAAACCAGTTTAGCGCAGGCAGCTCAGTCAGATGAGCTTGAAGATACCTTGAATTATGCTGAAATTTGCGAAATATCAGCCAAAGTCATTCAAACTGCTCAACCTAAATTGATCGAACATGCAGCAAAACTGGTGATTGATGCACTTTTCGCTACCTATGACAGCATTGAATCTATTATGATTACCATCCGGAAGCCTGCCATTATCGCGCAAGCCAATTCTGTAGGAATTCGTCTTGAACGCCACCGAAACGATTTTCGCCCTAGCTCTGGCGAGTAATTTCAATCCCAAACCGCATTTTCAACTGGCTTTACGTCAAATTCAGGCTTTGGGTCATGCTGAATTTTCCAAAATTTATGTGATTCCTTGTCGTGATGGCATTGGGGCGGATTATTGGAATGCAGCCTGTTTGGTGAAAAGCAGTTTATCTGTAGATGAAATCAGCGCCTTACTGAAAAAAATGGAAGCAGACTCAGGTCGTGTTCGTCCGTCTCATAATATCGCTTTGGATCTGGATCTGATCGCGTGGGGCGAAAGCTTAGCGCACATGCAATTTAATCCGAAAAAACTGCCTTTAGCACTCGATGTTAAAATTCCAATGTTCGATATATGGAAAAATAAGATGTTTGAACATCCAGCACATCAATTTCCTATGGTGAGTTGTCAAAAAGTTTTAGTGGATTGAGTGAATGAAACGCAATGCTTTCAAAACTCATGACGTACATTTAGAATGTCCCTAAATATCCCAAGTAGACAATAACAAAAATATTCAAATCCTGTCATGGTATGCGCTAGCGTATAGGCTGTCTCAGGATTACATTATCTTTTTAGCTTCAAAATAATGATATGAACTGGACGGATCTGATTCAGCACTATGGCTATATTGCGATTTTTATTGGCACATTGTTTGAAGGAGAAACAGTGCTGATGATTGGCGCCTATGCCGTACATCAACACATACTTCATTTTCCAATGTTGATTGCAGTGGCGATGCTGGGCAGTTTTATTGGCGATCAGTTTTATTATCAAATGGGCGCTCGCTATGGGCAAAAACTTATCCAGTCGAATGCAGAATTTGCACAAAAATTCGATCGTGCGAGCCAGTTTATTGAATGTTATCCTATTTTGACCATTTTATTTATGCGCTTTGCTTGGGGCTTTAGAACCATTTTACCTATTGTTGTAGGTGTGCGTGCTTATCCTGTTTGGAAATATGTGCTGATTAATCTAGTTGCCTGTTTTATTTGGGCGATGTTGGTCGCAATGATTGGCTTCCAAATCAGTCATTATTTACATCTATTTTGGGCGAAAATGCTGCCTTATCATCAAGATATTTACATCGTTATTGCCGTTATTTTATGTATCGTATTCTTCCGTGTGCTCTATACGGTGTTGAAGTGGTGGTGTAAGCATCATCAACATTGATAAAGTGAACGTGGCTGATCTGATAAAGTCGTCAAAACATAATTAAAAGATTTAAAGGGATATTTAGTGAGCGCAATATGGGCTTAGGTTATGGTGCGGGTGCGGGAGGTTTCCTTATTATTTGCTTTGCGATTTTGGTGCTATTTATTGTCATTGCGATTTGGTTGAGTTGGAATAATTGGTATAAAAAGCAAAAAAATCGACCATATAAAGTAAATGCGGTACTTAAAATTGGTTTATCTGGCGTATTGTTTTTCCCTTTATTTGTTGCAGTAACGCTGGGATTGTTCGTGATTTCAGATCTTAGTTCTGACTATGCAGAGTGGCAGCATCAAAAGAAAATTCATATACAGTTGCAGGAACCCTTAAACTTTGGAGAGGTTGTACTGCCTGAAGGCACGTGGATTAACCGATCATTTGAAACCGACTATACTCTGGAACAGATGACTGATATTCGTCAAGGTTTGACATCGGCTCGTTTTCCACAGCCGATTCAAATAGCTGGATTTGATGTTATTGCATTTGAGCTGCATCGTCATTTATTGCTTGAGTTGGTACATGATCAAACCGTTATGATGAATAACCAAAAAGAAATTTGTCCGGCTGGATGGCTGCTTGAGTTAGGTGGAGCTGGTTATCCGTCCACTGCACAACGTTATAGTTTGAATTTTGATTGGTTTACACCAAGTCGATGGCAGCCTATAAACTGTTTTGATGGCGAAGGAATTATTGTATTAAAGTCAAAAGATTTCTCATAAAAAAGCCTGCATCATTGCAGGCTTTTTGTCCACTATTTATAGAACTTAGCGACAATCATTAGAAAATCATTAAATGTAATAACTGGTTTTGGTCATCAGCTTTGAAATACCAGTCATGGCAATACGAACTGGAACAGGAAGGTCTACACCACCTGCATTGAGTGCTGTATCACGGTGATGCAGCTCATCTTCATTCATTTGCACTAAGATTTTACGTGAACGTTCGTCTTGTTCAGGAAGTTGGCGGATGTGATCTTCTAAATGCAGGCTCACTTGACGCTCAGTTTCAGCGACAAAACCTAGGCTGTATTTATCACCGGCAATACCTGCTAATGCACCCATCCCAAAAGAAAGGCCGTACCAAACAGGGTTGAGCAGACTGGTATGGCTGTCTAATTCTTTTAAGCGGTCTTCACACCAAGCCAAATGATCTTGTTCTTCAATCGCAGCTTGTTCCATTTCACGGCGGACATTTGGCAGTTTAGCGGTGAGTGCTTGGCCATGATAAAGCGCTTGGGCACAAACTTCACCACTATGGTTGACACGCATTAGACCCGCCACATGACGTGCTTCACTGACTGCAAGTTGAGTCTTTTCAGCAACAGACGGATTTTCACGATGTGCAGCCGTTGCTCCGGGAACTAAACTACGTAAGGCCTGATCAAATGAGTGAATAAGTTTGTCGACACCTGTAAATTGACGCATGGATTAATCCTCCAGAGAGACTTGCGTAGTTTGAAGCAAAGGTTTGATGCGTAATAGCAGCCAAATACAAAAGATTGCACTGAGTACTGCGGTTATACAAAAAAGTATTTTAATATCAATCTTTAAAACACTCAGAATGATAATTGAAAATATAGCAGAAGATACCATAAATACCGCATTTAAAATGTTGTTTGCGGCAACGACTCGCGCACGATGTGAGCGTGGGGAGTAAGCTTGCATCATTGCATAGAGTGGAACGATGTAAAATCCGCCACTAATGCCCAATAAAGTCACGGCAATCATGACATGGTAATAGCCCCAACCTTGATGAAAAACTTCTGAAAGGGTAATAAGTGGGCCAGTTTGAGTAGGGACGAGGGTCAAACTAAAGGCTAAATACAGTGCAAATACCGTTAAACCTACAGCACCGATGGGAACCATCTTAATATTGACTTGAGTGCCGCCCAATTTACGACAAAGCAATGAACCTACGCCCACACCCACAGAGAAAAAGGTCAATAGCAAGCTAACGACATTTTCAGAGGCATGTAGATTTTGCTGAGTCATTTGTGGAATTTGAGTGAGGTAGGTTGCACCATAAAACCAATACCACGAGTTCCCCAATAAAATAGTAAAAATTAGTGGCAAACTTTTGGCATATTTCATCGTTTGGTAACTGGTACGAAAAAAGTTCCAATCGATTTTTAAATCTGGTGTAGTGACATTTTGCTTAAGAATAAAACGACTGGTGATATAACCTAAAATAGCGATGGTCATCACTGTCAGGCTGATCCACATTAAATTGCCTTGTGATGAAGCAATCACAGCACCACCCAAAATCATCCCGAATAAAATTGCCATGGATGTTGCCGATTGGAAGAGCGCATTGCCTGACATCAGCTCATTGGGCTTTAAAATTTCAGGCAAAATTGCATATTTGATTGGACCAAAAAATGTCGAATGGGTCCCCATCAAAAATAAAGCCAGCAACAATAACCATAAATGACCGGTCAGAAAGCCAATACTGCCGATGATCATGATGATAATTTCTAAAATTTTGATGCCACGGACAAGTTGTGAACGTTCAAACTTATCTGCGATCTGTCCCGCTGTCGCTGAAAAAATAAAGTAGGGTAAAATAAACAATAATGCAGCTAGATTGTTTAGCGTGCTGATGGGTAATGCCTGTTGTTGGATTAATCCATAGGTGATGACCAACAATAAAGCCTGTTTATACACATTGTCATTGAGCGCCCCAAAAAATTGGGTCAAAAACATAGGCAGGAAGCGGCGTGTACCTAGCAGATGTTCGTTGTTATTCATAAGTGTCTTGCTACATTAAGTTTTATTAAGAAATGTGAGTGATTGGTAAAATCTCTAAAAAATCATGTAATATGTTTTTTGAGTTTGGAGATGGCGAAAAACCAATAGATATAAGATCTTTAGCTCTATATCTGGTTGACTAAGTCCATTACATAATGAAATTTGTTAGAGTTTGCTATGCCTGCAAAAATCAAGTTTAAAAAAACATTGCTTCATCACAGTATAGCTCACTGCATACGACAGCATCATAGCAATAAAAGTCTATATATGAGCATCTTTTTGACCTTGTGTGCTCAGCATAGTTTCGCCCAAACTCCCGCAGAAACGGTTCCAACATCTGCAGATACAAAAGCAGAGATTGTTACTGAAATCAAGGATGAGGCTGTAAAGCAAGGGCTATCGACGCCTGAAGCAATTGAAAAAATTGAAAATATAAATGAGCCGGAAGAATCTGTTGATAGCATGAAAATGCTGCAAGAACAGCAGCAAGCAGGAACACAACTACAAGAATTTAAACCCATTGAGTTTGAAGATTTAGAAAACTTACCCGTGACACCTGTTGATCAAAACATGGCGAATGAAATCTTCCAAGTTGCTGAAGAAGCCAAACGTCAAGCACAGGAGTACCGTGCAACACAGCAAACAGAAATTGCTGTTGCGGATATTACCCAAAAAGAGTTAACGGAAATTAACCAAGCGCCAGTCAATATTGATCAGCTCATGGGTGAAATTCGTTCGGATAATGAAATTACCGCGACACGAAATGAAAATGCCAATACTCTGCAAGAGCTGCATAACCCAACAGTTGAGGATGATGTAGAGCCAGGTATTTTCAAGCGCTTATTATATAAAGTACGTCCGCCACGTCAGATGAATACGGCAAAAGTGCCACGAATTAGTGCGGATGTTGAAATTACCTCAGCACATAACACCAGTCAAACGTCGAGTAAGGCCTACGGTGCGGCACTGGAAGATCTCAAAGCCAATATTAAAGGTAAGCTTTCAGGTTTTACTCAAGAATCCTTTAGTGATTTTCCATCGGCTTTGCCTCAATTACGTAGCTTGTCCAATCAAGCCGCGCAAGCCGTGGGTTTCTATCAATCAGAATTCAAATTTGAAAAAGTGTCTGACAGCAAAGTTCGTGTATTGGTTACACCAAATACGCCTGTGCAAATTGAAAAACAGAATGTTGAATTTTCTGGGGCTGGGGCGAATCAAGCTCAGTTTCAGGTGATTGGTGTATTACCAGATCAGGAAGACGGTGACATTCTTAATCATGGTAAATACGAAACCACGAAACGCCGAATCAATGAGGCAGCGACCAATAACGGTTATTTCGACTCGTACTGGCGTTTGCACGATGTAAGAGTGGCTCAACCACAAAATACAGCCGATATCAATTTGCGCTTTGAGACGGGCGAGCGTTATAAGCTTGGCGCAGTTGAATTTAGAATGAGCGATCCGAATGCAGAGTTTCCATTGGATCGCGATATTTTAGAAAGTTTGGTGACGTGGAAAGACGGTGCTGACTATACTTTCTGGCGTGTGAATGGTTTGGCTAATAACTTGACCAACTCTCGCTATTTTAACTACACCTTGGTTGATTCAATTCGACCAGACCCGATTGAAAAGCCGCTTGAACTGCCACCAGATATTCAGACCTTGGTCGATCAAAATCAGTTGTCTGAAAGTTCACAAGTAGTGAAAGACAAAACGGAAGTGATGTCGAATAAGGAAGTCACGCAAAAAGTGGTTAATGAAGACCAATTTGCGGGGGTGAATGATGCAGAGCAATCATCTAAATTACGCAGTTTGCAAGATACGCAAGATGCCAAACAAGCAGAACAAGAACGTTTAAAAGCGCAAGCACGTGAAGATAAAAAAGTCCCTGTGATCGTGACACTAAATGCAGATAAGTTGAATAGTGCAGAAATTGGTGCTGGTTTTGGTACCGACACCGGTACACGTGTTCGTGGCCAGTATCGTCGTGCCATTGTAAACAAACGTGGTCATTCTTTTGACGCCAACATGGAAGTATCCAAAATCCGTCAATCGATTGATGGACGCTATAACATTCCATATAACCACCCATTAAATGACTATGTCAGCTTAGTCGGTGGTTATGAACGTGAAGAACGTGATGATGTCGGTCAAGGTGTTAATCTTTCCATTGAATCTGCTGTAGCGGGTGTGGACCGGATTATTAAAAACCCCCGTGGTAGTTGGCAGCACACCTTTGGTTTACGTTATCGTTTGGACCGTATTACTGATGACGGACTTAATCCTAGTGATGACATTCCAGATGCATTCTTGGTGAATACCAACAATGAACAACAGTCCTTGATGTTTGGCTATGAAATTTCTCGAACCGACTCTGATAAACGTGTGAATCCGAGTAAAGGGATCAAGCAAACCTATAAAGTTGAAGTCGGAAGTGAAAGCTTACTTTCAGATGCTGATATGGCGATCTTGAATGCGGGCTGGCGCTTTATTTATTCGTTGGGTGAAAATGATAATCACCAAGTCGTTGGGCGCAGTGATTTAGGTTATATTCTGACAGAGAACTTTGATAAAGTTCCTTATAACTTACGCTACTTTACCGGTGGTGACCAAACCATTCGCGGCTTTGACTATAAGAGTTTAGCGGCCGAAGAAAATGGCTATAAAATTGGTGGTCAAGTCTTGGCAACGGGTTCATTAGAATACAACTACCAATTTAAAGAAGGCTGGCGTGCTGCGGTCTTTAGTGACTTTGGTAATGCGTACGATAAAGACTTTAATACACCGACTGCATATAGCGCAGGTGTGGGGATACGTTGGGCATCGCCAATTGGCCCAATTCGTTTAGATGTCGCTACCGGACTTTCTGACGACAGCAAACCAATTCGTTTACATTTCTTTATTGGTTCACAATTATAATTTTTAGGTGATGTGTTTTTTATGACTGAACAAGAACAGCAAGAACCAGAAAACGAAACGCCGGTAGAGCAACTGCCGAAGAAGCGTCGTATTCTTCGAAGTGTCATTTTGACCTTCGTGTTCGTGCTTATCTTTTTGGTGGCTGCATTGGCGGTCATGTTCTCTACAGACAAAGGTAGTAAGTTTTTACTTGACCGTGTTCTGGAACGTCAGCAAATCATTCACTATGAATATGAAGGTGGTAACCTGTGGCGGGGCATTATTCTACGAAATGTCCTCGTTACGCTAAAACCTGTCGATGTAAAAATTGACCGTGCCGATATTACACTCGGTTGGCGCGCCATTATTAATAAAGAAATTCATTTAAATAAGGCAGATGTTAAAAATCTGCAAATTATTACCAAGACCCCACCTAGCGATAAACCTTTTGTATTTAGTGAAATCCGTTTGCCGTTCGTACTTCGTGTCGATCATGCAGATTTAGATCATATGTTGATTAAAACCCATAGTTCAGGTGTGGATTTTTATGATATTGAATTAAATGAAGCGCTTTGGTCAGGGACGGAATTAAAATTCGAAGATACCCGTATGGATATGGGGTATTTGTCTGTGCGCCAAGCGTCTGGGAATATGAAGTTTGAAGACAAGTATCCGCTAAATGCTGTGGGGATTGTCAATTTACCTTCACTACGTGAAAGCTTGAATATTCATGATATTCAAATGGTGGCTAAAGGATCTCTTGATACGATTCAAGCTGGTGTGGCAACTCATACGCCTGATCTTTTAACAGGATGGGCAGTGGTCCATCCAATGCGTCCACATGTCCCGATGTTTGGTGCGCTTAAATTTAAAAACTATCATTTACCTTTACTGACTGAGCAAAAGCTCTTTGCTAAAAATGGGCTGGCAAAATTCAAAGGGGATATTCAGCGTCTCAATTTAGATTTAGACACGGACCTGAGCGGGGCCAATATTCCTGAGGGTAAATATACTGCGCTCATGAGTACGGACTTGGTCAACCAACTTGATATTTCTAACCTAAATGGTCAAGTGATGGGCGGTGCTGTCAATTTGGGTGGCGTGGTGAGTTGGAAAGATCAGGTCACTTGGGATGTAAGTGGTCGTTTGGATAAAATTAATCCAAAACATAAGCTGATCCCGCAAGTGGTTCAAGATTTTCTACCTGTAAATTTAAACAGTAAGATTGCGTCCAAAGGGACCCTTGAAAAAGGTATGCACTTGACGGCGTTGGTGGATTTTGACCAATATGAAACTTGGAATTTAAAACTCGATCAAGCGCCTGCCAAAAATAATAAAGCTCAGCCGATGCTGATGGATGTGTCTTGGAAAAATATAGACCGTGCAGTGCCATATGTTGGATGGTTGAGTAGTGATTCGGGCAATGTGCAATTGGCGCTTACAGAAGGTCAGCAGAACATCAACGTGGCGACCACCGTGTCAAGACATGAAAAAGGTGCTCTGCCTGCTGGACAATATCAAGCCAAACTGAATCTGAAAAATAACAATCTCAATGTCCCTGCCTTTAGTTATGTGGCCGACAAAGGTCAGCTCAAAGGTAACGCAGTTGTAGAATTGCCTGATGAAAAACGCATGCTGAAGTGGCAAGCCAATGTACAAGCACAGCAGTTCAATCCGCAAACCATCGTGGCTGCTGCGCCTGTCGACCAAATTACAGGGTCATTAAAAGCCAATGGTTATGCAAAACCAAATCAACAGATTATTCAGCTGAATAATATTGATTTGTTAGGCCGACTTGCACAGCAAAATGAAACAGTTCATTTAACAGGTCAATCTACTGCTGCGCTGACTTTCCATGATGAGAAACAAGGTGGAGGCTTTAAAGCTTTTGCTGTGAATTATGATGGTGGCCTCAATGCAAGCCAAGTTGCCGCAAGTAAAGGCAGTTTGATTTTCAAAGTATCGGGTACACCTGAATTAATTAAAATAGCCGAGCTGCGTCATGATGGCGTGGCAGGTAAAATTTCTGCCAATGGACAAGTTTTACTACAAAAAGCCATTGGTTGGGATATTAATGCATCACTGGTGCATTTTAAGCCGCATTATTTTGCCTCAAATGTACGGGGTGAATTATCTGGAAATTTAAAAACCAATGGTGTGTGGTCAGATGCGCTAAAACGTATTCAAATTGAACGTCTGAATTTGGCAGGTATGATCAATAACAAACCTGTCCGTGGTCAAGGTAACTTGGCGATGGTGATTAATTCAAATCAATCCGGCTTTATGCCAAAACAGTTTGAAGCGAATAATTTGCTGTTGGCTTATGCCAATAACCAAATTCAAGCCACTGGTAATGCACAAAATTTACAATTGAAAATTAATGCACCAGCGTTATATGAAATTTATGCAGGCCTACGTGGACGTGCTTATGGCTACTTAAATGTTCAAGCACAGCCACGACTGCAAGCATCTGCCAATATCGCAATAGATGATTTTGCTTTTAATAATTTATTCAGTGTGAAAAAAATACGGGTGCAAGGTGAGTTGCCAACTTCTGCGACTTCACCAAGTTTATTAACGGCAACGATGGATAATTTACGTAGTAACAACCGTGAGATTGTGAAAGGTCAAATTTCACTAGCAGGAACACGTAATGCGCATTTATTAAAAGTCAGTGCTGAAAATAAATTATCAAAATTTTATGTGCAGTTAGCTGGTGGTTTCAACGCACAAAATAATTGGCTTGGTCAGATTCAAAAAGGCGATTTTGACTCCTTGCGTACACGTCTTGTGCAGCGTCAAAATGCATCGATTATTTACAACACTGCACAGTCTGACTTATTTGTTGGCGCACATTGTTGGATGAGTCAGCAAAGTGAATTATGTTTTGATCAGCCGATTCGTGTGAATAAAAACCGCGGCAATGTATCTTTTGTGACAAAGAACCTAGACTTAAATGATTTTGCAGCATTTATGCCTGAAGGCCTGGCGATTACGGGTAAAGTGAATGGTTATGCAAAAGCGTCTTGGGCGAAAGGTGCAAAACCTAAAATTGATGCACGTTTAGTGACTCGTGACGGTTTACTTGGTTTAGCAGCTGAAGATCCACAGTATTTAGCATCCACTTTAAAATATGATGAAGTAGGTTTGATTGCGAAAAGTGTCGCTGAAGGGCTACAAATTCGACTCGATACCAAAGCCCCAGATATTGGTACAGGTTATGCCAATATTATTATTGACCCGTATAAAGCCAATAAACCGATCCGTGGTGAAGTGGCCTTTAACCAAGTTCAATTGAAAATCTTAAAACCATTTATACAAGATGTCCGTTCAATGGGCGGTACGTTGTCTTATGCGGCAAAAATTAGCGGAACATTGTCTCAGCCTTTAATGGATGGTGAGATTCGAGTGAAAAATGGCTCGATTAGCATGATTTCATTGCCTGTAAACTTGACCAATATTCAGTTGTATTCTGCTGTGCGTCAAAACTACGCGACGATTGATGGTGCATTTAACAGTGGGCGTGGTGTAGGCAAATTAACCGGAAATATTGACTGGAAAAATGATCCACGTATCCAGTTGAATTTAACGGGTAATGAAATGTTGGTCCGTCAAGCGCCATTGATCACCGCTGTTGTAACGCCTGATTTATCTTTAGATGTGCTGCCTTTCAGTAAGAAATTAACCTTAAAAGGTAAAATTGATGTGCCGCGTGCATTGATTTCGATGCCAGAATCGTCTGCAACAGTGGTTGGGGTATCTTCAGATGTACGTGTGGTGCATGAAGGTGATAACCAACTTGAAATCTTAAAATCGGCACGTCCTTGGGATATTCGCGCAGATGTACAGGTGAACATTGGTAATCAAGTGATTTTCCAAGGTTTTGATAGTCGAATTCCGTTGATTGGTCGTTTGAATTTGACACAACGTGGTTTAGAAACAGCAATGCGTGCCAATGGTGCAATCGGTGTTTCTCAGCGTGTGAAAATCGAAGCCTATGGTCAAAGTCTGGACTTGAACCGTGCGATTGCTCGTTTCAATGGACCATTGGCAAACCCAACTTTAGATATCGATGCCAATAAAGCCGTGCAAGGTAGTACTGTTGGGGTTCGTGTGACGGGTACGGCATCAAGTCCTGCGATTCAGGTGTATAACGATGCGGGTCTGTCTGAACAAGAAGCCTTAAATGCCTTAATTACAGGTCGTATTAATGAAGGAAGTTCAGGTTTAAGTCAGGCGGAAGGTTTCCGTTCTGATGTGAACAACACGATTGCTGCTGCCGGTATTAGTATGGGCTTGGGTGGTACACGTGCATTGACCAACCAAATTGGTCGTACATTTGGTCTGAGTGGTTTGGCACTAGATGCTCAAGGAACAGGGGATGATACTCAGGTTTCTGTGACGGGTTATATCACACCTGACTTATTCATTCGTTATGGTGTCGGGGTATTTACACCAGTGAATAAACTGACCTTACGTTATCAAATGAATCAACGTTTGTACTTGGAAGCGAGTCAGTCTTTAGAGCGTGCAATCGACTTGTTCTATAACTGGCGCTTCTAAGAGAAGTCAAAATTTGAATATAAAAAAATGCAGCTTAGGCTGCGTTTTTTTATGCAAATAATGAATTGAGAAATCAATCTTTAAACGTATCATTCAGTGCCTGTTGTACTGCTTCAACACGAGTCTTGCAGGCTTTATAGGCTTGCATCGACTCTTCAACGATTTTCATAAGATTATCAATATCGGGTTCTTGCTGAGATTCGAGTAATTCAGCATTACGTTTTAAAACTTCATAGCCTTCTTTAAAACTTAGAGTATCAGTCATCATGATTTTTTACCTGTATATGTTGAATGTCAGCCGTGATGATGCCGTCTTGCATTTCAATTTCAATCGGTGAATGCGTTGAAGGCTGAAGATTTTTCGTTGCGCGAATGGCGTGACCTTGCTGCCGCACGATGGCATAACCTTTGGAAAGCACATGAGCAGGGTTTTGCAGTAAAGTCTCACGCATGAGTATTTCAATATTCTGTGCAGCTGTTTTAAGTTGTAACTGAGCAAAATAAGCAGTGTTATCTTGGTATTGTTGTAATAGCTGAGTTGAGTCATTGATTTGACTCTGTGCCAAGGTCTTTATGACTTGTAGTAACTGATCATTTTGACTTTGATACACAGCAATTTGATGTTGTGAGCGCAGTTGAATGCTTTGTAATGCCTCTAAAACTTCCTGAGTTCGCTCAACAATATGATTACGAATCCCCCCAATCACTTTACTCGGGGTGTCGAAAGAACGATGTGCAATTTCATCTAAGATTGTACGGTCTTTTTCATGGCCGATACCGACCCAAATCGGCACGCTACGCTTAGATAGAAGTACAGCCAAATCATAATCATTCAGATAAGCAAGATCGTTAACAGCACCGCCACCACGAATAATCACGATCAAATCTGGCGCAGTTTGAAAGTCATTGGCCCATTGTCTTAAACCCAGTGCTAAAGCATCTCGGATACTTTGTGCTGCGGTATTCCCTTGAAAGGTTGCAGCATGATAGACAAATTCACACACGCCAGCATGTTGTAGTGCATCTGCATCTTTTTTAAAGTCACCTAAGCCAGCCGCATTTTCAGGCGCAATAACCAAGACATGCTGAATATCAAATGGCGCAGGCAAGTTTCGATTTTTATGAATCAGACCTTCGCTGGTGAGTTTTTCTAAAATTTGTTGATAACGTCGAGCTAGATCACCCAAGGTAAAACTCGAATCAATTTCTTCGATATTGACTGAAAAGCCGTACTGCGGGTCAAATTTGGCACGCACTTTAACTAAGACATTTAAGTCACGACTGAGCTCAATACCGCTTTCACGTTCAAATTTTCCGACAACTTTATTTGCAGTAAATTTCCAAATTGTGGCTTTACAACTGGCAATGACTTTATCGCTTTCTTGTTCTTTTTCAGCCAATTCTAAATAGTAATGTCCACCTTTGATGTTTAAATTTCGAATCTCGGCTTTGACCCACACGGCATCATCAAAAGCCAATTGAATGATTTCTTTGACCGCAGATAGGTATTCGCTCAGCGTTAATTGAACATCAGACATAATTTAAAATAGGAGAAGATACAAATGAATATTCATTTAAATACTAAATAAATATTCAGCAATTGCAAATGATCATTTCGGTTAAAACAGCAGACATTATCAACGCCACTACAGCGTAGCATTTCAAGCAAACGGTTTATTTCACACGGAGCAGTTCGTTCCAATTACTCAGATAAGCAGGGGAACACAGATTTTTTTTCATCCGCCATGTTGCAGCATCGTCCTGCGCTAAGCCGATCGAGACAAAATGATGTCCAAATTTTTTTTGAATACCTTCGATGGTCTCGGAGAGTTTCAAACGGCTTTGTCTTCGCGTCATATCGCAAAACAAATCTGGGGTGAAATTTTGCTGTGGAATGATTTCTAATAACACTACACCGGCTTTTTTATATTTAAATCCCGCTTTAAAGATTTTTTCGACGGCACGCGTTGCTGCTTGGGTGATGCTAATTAAGTCATCGGTATGCTCATTCAGAGTAATGGCCAGGTAGGGTGCGTATTTTTCAGCAGAATTAAAGCGACTTGTTTGAATAAAAACCCCCACCATACGACATAGAGAATGATCTGCTCTTAAACGTGTGACGGCTCGCGCGATATATACACGAATAGAGGCTTTAATATCTTCCAGTTCGTAGACTGGCTGACCATAGGAACGACTACTGATAATTTGCTGTTTGCTCGGCGCTTCTTCTTCAATAGACAGACAAGATAGACCTTGCAGTTCCAAGACGGTTTTTTCCATCACCACACTAAATTTTTTTCGAATATCTTTAGGCTGTGCATTGATCAGATCTAGAACATGATGAATGCCAAGTTGATTCAGGGCTTTTGTATGATTTCGACCGACGCCCCAAACTTCATTGACTGGCGTATGGGCAAGGAGCTGTTCTGAGGAACACGGGTCCATTTCAACTAAATTGCACACACCGTTCAAATACGCATTTTTTTTGGCAAGATGGTTGGCTATTTTGGCTTCCGTTTTAGAGCGACCAATCCCGACACAGCAGGTTAAGCCTAGCCATTTTAGGATCGTCTCTCGTATTTCTTTGGCATATAGGCTTAAATCGAACAGTTCTTGATAGGCGGTGAGATCTAAAAAACACTCATCGATCGAGTAAACTTCACGGTCTTCGGGGCCGACATACATGCCTAAAATATTCATAAATCGATTAGACATTTCGGTGTAGAGTGCATAGTTACTCGACAACACCTGAACATGATGTTGTTGGATTAAATCTTGAATTTGATAGACCGGCACAGCCATTTTAATCCCAAGGTCTTTGGCTTCCTGACTTCGTGATACAACACAGCCATCGTTATTGGACAGCACGACGACAGGGACATTATTGAGCTTTGGGTTAAAGACACGCTCGCAACTGACGTAGCAGTTGTTGAGGTCAACTAACGCAAATATTTTATTTTCAGCTTTCATGACGAATTCTTGTGTTTAGGTGTGTGATGAGCGCTTATAAAATTGCTTTAAATTAAAAGTCACAACACCCTGAACAACGATAGATTCGCTATCTGAAGGGATAATATGCGCATAGGCAGGGTTTTCTGCTTTCAGCCAAATTTGGGGTAAGACTTTATTAGGGTCACCAAAAATGTCGGCAATTTCTTCTTTTGACATTTTTGCGGTGATCATCAAACGCTTTAAGGTGATTTCACGATTATCAATTAGTGCGACTACGATATCGCCATGTTTGGCTTCTAAGCTTCGATCCACCAAAAAAGTATCATTAATTTCAAAGCCAGCATTGAGTAAAGACTCGCTATCGACATGCGCAACAAATGTAGCGAGCGGGTTAATCACCAAATAATCGTTCAGGTCTAAGACTTTTTCAAAAACATCTTTATTGGCGAAAGCTGGGCCAGCAGGAATACGTTCCAAGGCAACGGGAAGTTCAATACGGGTATTTTTTTGAACAGGCTGAACATTGAGCGAAGAATCCAAAAATGGATCTTTAGGAGGTTCTTGAGATTGCTGTTCAAGCAGGGCATTGATGGTGGGACTCGGTTTACCATCTTCGCCCATGAGCTGTTGCAAAGATGACCAAGCTTGGTCCGAAAAATAAATTGGCAGTTTTTTTGACATATTTTGCTCCTACGCAACGTGGCGTGTTTGAAGAAAATTACTTTTTTTAGGATACGCGTTGGGCAGGTCAAATTTCAAATTAATAAAACCTTTAAAATCAAAACTGCGACAAGTTGAGTCGTTTTAAATATTGCAAAAATCATCATCGGCTCACAGAAAATGGCGTGCTGTATTTTGAATAAAGGCTGCATTGCTGCCCAATCGCAGAAAGCAGAAGGATTGCTAAAAATTGCAATAAACAACTCGTTTAGTTGCCATAAACTTGATAAGTTAAATTTTTATATTCAGAAATAGACATGATGAAAAATATATGGATTTTAGCTGCACTGACAGCATTTATGGCGGGTTGTAGTACAACCCAGCAAACTGAAAATACACCAGAAAAAATTGGTATGGCAAATCCAGCCAGCCAATATTGTGTAGAGCAAAAAGGTAAACTTGAAATTCGTGATGAAGCAAATGGTCAGGTAGGGTATTGCCATCTGCCAAACGGGCAAGTGGTTGAAGAGTGGGCATTATTCCGTAGTAGCCAGACCCAATGTGTTGCTGATAAGGCAAAGACGTTGATTGGCCAAGCAAAATTGACAGAAGATCAGATCAAGGCGATTAGCCAAGCTCAAATTGTCCGTTTAGTCAAACCTGGGCAGCCAGTAACAATGGATTATCGTGTAGAGCGCGTCACCGTCACTGTAAATCCAATCAATAAAAAGATTATTCAAGCAACTTGTGGTTAATTCAAACGCATAAAAAAGGCCCGAAAGGGCTTTTTTTGTTTGTTCGGCTACGACTAATTTAAATGACAAATCCATTACGATCTTTTATATTGCCCCTCGTAAGGAGAAGTTCATGAAAAAGTTATTTGCTTTATCCGTTATGGTGGCTTTGGTCGGCTGTGCTGAAAAAAAACCATTAACCCCTGAAGAGCAGTGGCAGGGTTACTGCCGCAGTGTAGGTAATGCTGCACGTACGATTATGTTAGATCGTCAAAATGCAATTGAAAAAGACAAAGCAGTTGAGCATGCCAACAAAATTGAGGATGAAACCACCAAAGGATTTATCCTGAACATCATTGATGAAGTTTATGCCTTGCCGCAAGCTGAGATTAATACTGATGTTGAAAAAGCACGTGAAAAAATTCGTGCTGAGTTTACTGAAAAATGTATCGCAACACCGCATACTGAAATGCCAGATTATAAACCGTTCTAAGGAACGGTTTTTTATGCGAGAAAGCGCGTAAAGCAAAACCTAAAGGCTGTATTCATCAGTGAGTAGTTACAACTGGGTAACTATCCGTTGTTTAGCCATATGATTGAGTTCATGCTTATTTTGCGAATGCATATTTATCTTCGGGTTACTTTGAATATGAGATGCTTAAAGATTTTTAAATAGCCTAAGCAGAGCGAAATACAAATTGTGACAACTTGCTAAATCATAAATATAGAAAAGCAAATCTTTTTAATGAATAATGAAATGGAGAATAAAAAACAGTAGAGGAGCAGAATATGGACGTTATAGGTTATATGCATCACTCAGATCTACTCCTAGAAGATGAACAAGGCGTAGCAATTATCGGTGGTGGGAACTACGTGCTCAGCATTGGAGATAAAGTCACATTACGCCAAAAAGTAGATGAATTTTCTCAACGCTATTTGGTCGATATCAGCTTTGCAAGTAATCAACATCAAACCACATGTCAGGACGAATGGTGCCTCAGATTTACAGGCGATCGAGCAGAACTTCAGCAATATATCACTGCAACCACTGTACACTAAGGTGGAATATCCAATACTGATAAAAACAGGCAACATTTAGTTGCCTTTTTTTGATGGTTAATTTTAGTCAAAAGTTAATATGTGCAAGAAAAGCGTGTTCTAAGTATTGATTTTGCTTAATGTATAACCGATATGAGGATCATTTATTTATAAAATAACGGGCATCACGAAGAAACACTTGTAGTGCATTAACTTTTAACTGGAATTTTAGTAAAATTTAGCAGTCCATATTATTTGCGTAGCTTTATTTAAAGCAGGAATGCGTAAATAATTTTTTAAAAAAGAGGAATAACACCGTGCTAGAAGCTTACCGCCAACACGTTGAAGAACGTGCCGCACTCGGAGTCCCACCGAAGCCACTTGACGATGCTCAAACAGCTGCATTAGTTGAATTATTAAAAAACCCACCAGCTGGCGAAGAAGCATTTTTAGTTGATTTACTAGAAAACCGTGTTCCAGCGGGTGTTGACCAAGCTGCATACGTTAAAGCTGCTTTCTTAGCTGCTTTGGCAAAAGGCGAAGCGACTTCTCCACTAGTAACTAAAGAACGTGCGGTTTACCTACTAGGTACTATGCTTGGTGGTTATAACGTTGCTCCTTTAGTTGCACTTCTTGATGATGCAGAGCTTGGTGAATTAGCTGCTGACGCACTTAAGAAAACTCTTCTTGTATTTGATGCCTTCCACGACGTTGCTGATAAAGCAAAAGCGGGCAATGCGAATGCACAAGCAGTTATGCAATCTTGGGCAGATGCTGAATGGTTCACTAGCCGTAAAGACGTTCCTGAAGAAATCAAACTTACAGTTTTCAAAGTAACTGGCGAAACGAACACAGACGACTTGTCACCTGCACAAGACGCGTGGAGCCGTCCAGACATTCCGTTACATGCTAACGCAATGCTTAAAAACGTACGTGACGGTATCAATCCAGAAGTTCCTGGCGAAGTTGGTCCACTTAGCCAAATCAAAGAGCTTATCGCGAAAGGCAACCAAGTTGCTTACGTAGGTGACGTTGTTGGTACTGGTTCTTCTCGTAAGTCAGCAACTAACTCTGTACTTTGGTTCTTTGGTGACGAAATTGCTCACATTCCGAACAAAAAAGACGGTGGTTATTGCTTAGGTTCTAAAATCGCTCCGATTTTCTTCAACACTATGGAGGATGCTGGTGCATTGCCAGTAGAAATCGATGTTCAAAACATGAACATGGGCGACGAAATCACGCTTAAAATCGACCACGCTGCTGCTAAAGTAACTGCGTTCAAAGACGGCGCTCAAATCGCTGAATCTGAACTTAAAACTCCAGTTCTTCTAGACGAAGTACGTGCTGGTGGCCGTATCAACCTTATCGTTGGTCGTGGTTTAACAACTAAAGCTCGTGAAGCTCTTGGTCTTGCACCTTCAACTTTATTCCGTACTCCAGTTCAACCTGCAGCTACTGGTAAAGGTTTCACTCAAGCTCAAAAAATGGTTGGTCGCGCTTGTGGTCTTCCTGAAGGTCAAGGTGTACTTCCAGGTACTTACTGCGAACCTAAGATGACTACTGTTGGTTCTCAAGATACAACAGGTCCAATGACTCGTGACGAACTTAAAGATCTTGCTTGCCTAGGCTTCTCTGCTGACCTAGTTATGCAATCTTTCTGTCACACAGCTGCGTATCCAAAACCAGTTGACGTTCAAATGCAACACTCGCTTCCTGATTTCATCATGAACCGTGGTGGTGTATCACTACGTCCAGGTGACGGTATTATTCACTCTTGGTTAAACCGTATGCTTCTTCCAGATACAGTTGGTACTGGTGGTGACTCACATACTCGTTTCCCAATCGGTATTTCTTTCCCTGCGGGTTCTGGTCTTGTAGCGTTTGCTGCTGCAACTGGCGTTATGCCACTAGACATGCCTGAGTCTGTACTTGTTAAGTTCAAAGGTAAAATGCAACCTGGTATCACTCTACGTGACCTAGTACATGCGATTCCTTACGTTGCGATCCAACAAGGCGACTTAACTGTAGAGAAAAAAGGTAAGAAAAACATCTTCTCTGGCCGTATCCTTGAGATCGACCTTACAGAAATGGAAACTGACCTTACTGTTGAGCAAGCGTTCGAACTTTCTGATGCATCTGCTGAACGTTCAGCTGCTGGTTGTTCTATCACGCTTTCTGAAGAGAAAGTTGCTGAATACCTTAAATCAAACATTACTATGTTGAAATGGATGATTTCTGAAGGTTATGGCGATGCTCGTACTATGGCGCGCCGTGTAGAAAACATGGAAAAATGGTTGGCTAACCCATCACTTCTTAAAGCTGATGCTGACGCTGAATACACTAAAGTGTACGAAATCGACCTTTCTACAATCACTGAACCAGTTCTTTGCTGCCCGAATGACCCAGATGACGCTAAATTGCTTTCTGACGTTCAAGGCGTGAAAATTGACGAAGTATTCGTTGGTTCATGTATGACTAACATCGGTCACTTCCGTGCAGCTGGTAAACTTCTAGACAAAGTTCCTGGTGGTTCTTTATCTACTCGTCTATGGTTGGCTCCTCCAACTCGTATGGACGAACGTCAATTGATGGAAGAAGGTTTCTATAACATTTATGGTAAAGCTGGCGCTCGTACAGAAATGCCAGGTTGTTCATTATGTATGGGTAACCAAGCACGTGTAGCTCCGAACACTACTTGTGTATCGACTTCTACTCGTAACTTCCCGAACCGTCTAGGTCAAGGTGCGAACGTTTACTTAGCTTCTGCTGAGCTTGCTTCTGTTGCTGCTGTACTTGGTAAATTACCAACTCCAGCTGAGTACCAAGAATACGCAGCTCAAATTGATAGCATGTCTGCTGACATCTACCAATACTTAAGCTTCGACAAAATGAGCGACTATACTGACGCTTCTAAAGATGTTGATACTAAGAAAATTGCTGCTGCTCAATTGTCTTAATTGATTAAGTAGTTGAAAATAAGGGCTGATTTATCAGCCCTTATTTTATTATTAAAAGTATATTGCGAATTTTATACGTGTTTAAATTAATTAGAATATTGTAAGTTGTATATGTCACTAGGTTTAAATTACTTTTAGAAAATATTAAGAAATAAATGATATTAAATTCACGGATTAGTTATGAACTTTAGAATATATTTTTTACCTTTAGTTATTATAATTTTTTTAAGCTCTTGTACCTCAAGCTCATCTGAACCATTAATTTTATCCGAACAGCAAGAAAAAAATACTTTGAATGAATATAAAGATATGCTGGAAAAGAAAAAGTATGAAGAAGCATATAAAAAATTATTAATTTTAGAAAATGTAAATAATATCAGTAGCTATGCTAAAAATGAGATTGGTAATTTTTATGAAAATGGAATTTATGTCGATAAAAATTTAGAATTAGCATTAAAATATTATGTTGAAGCTGGTAATAAAAATTATATTCCAGCTATTTATAATGTAGGAAGAGTTCGATTAGAGCAAGGACATTATACAGAAGCAGCATCAATTTTTAAGACGATTGAAAATGATAATTTCGCACCAGCTCTTAATTTAATAGGTGTGATGTATAATTATGGCTATGGTTATGATGTAGATTTGGGAAATGCACTGAAATATTATAAGAAGGCTGCTTTGCTAGGTAATCCAGATGCGCAGTTTAATATTGGCCAAATGTATTTTAAAGGAAATGGCGGTAATGGGGATTTTAAGGAGGCTTTCAAATGGTATACTTTGTCAGCAAATCAAAATTATTCTCTAGCGAAAATCCAATTAGCAACATTATATTTTAAAGGGTATGGTGTGGAAGCTAATATTAATACTGCTATTAATATAATCAAGCCATTAGCAATAGATGGTCATCCAGATGCTATTTATAACTTAAGACTTTATTATAAAAAACTAAATAATTCAAAAGATTATGAATACTGGGATAAAGTATGTAAAAAAAACCATGATTGTGATATTTGACTTTAATTTTTTTAGAAGCGATAGGGTGACAATTTATTTAAAAATCTAGATGATGTAGCTCATACTAGTTTCAATCAAGAATTTACTACTGGGTGTTGATTTCGGTAAAATATTAGTGATTTAAGTGATGATGTAAAAATGCCCAAACAATCCCGCTTCCTCTGCATTGGCGGTTTCCTTAACGGAACCCAAGTCAAAGACCAAGGCGAAAGCTTTGTCTGTGTCGAAAATGGCAAACAGGTGAATTACTTCAAAAAAGAAATCTTTAACCAAGATGCGTGGGACCAAGATTACTATGTCTGTGAAACCACCAGTGATAAAGAGGCGCATAACTGGGTATTCGACATAAAATAATATCTCAAAAATCTTTATATTCAGTCATAAATAACCAATGCTCAGCACATCACATACGCTGAGTATTTTTATTTATTTCACTTATTAGGCTTCAAAAATGTGTAGTAGAAGAAGGGGGGGAAATAGCTTATTTACATTTTTCTAGCTGAAAAAATCAAATAATTATGTAAAAAGATAAATAAAATTGAGCACTTAAGATTAAATTATGAATTATGAGCTAGATGCTTTTTTGACAATTGTCGTGGCGGTTTTGGTTTTATTTATCGGTTATTTCTTCGTACACAAAATTTCCATCCTGAAAAAATACAACATTCCTGAACCTGTAGCAGGCGGTTTGGTCGCTGCGATTATCACATTTATATTATTTAAAAACTTTAATATCACCGTAAATTTTGATGCCAAAATCCAGCAAATATTCATGCTGATGTTCTTTACATCGGTAGGCTTGAGCGCAAGTCTTGGAAAACTCAAAGAAGGCGGAAAGGCGCTGGTGCTGTTTTTAGGTTGTGTGATTGTATTTGTCATGCTGCAAAACATCGTTGGTATCAGTTTAGCCAAAATTTTAGGATTAGATCCGCTCATCGGTTTAATTACAGGTTCAGTCACATTAACTGGCGGTCACGGTACAGCAGGTGCATGGGGCACAGTCTTTGAACAAGATCATGGTATACAAGGCGCAGTCGTACTCGGTATGGCAAGTGCAACATTCGGCTTAGTCATTGGTGGCATGATGGGCGGGCCAGTGGCGAAATTCCTCATCCGCCGTTTTCAGTTGGCAGAAGAACTTGTACCGACAACAGGACGTAATGAAGCACCGCCTGCATCTGAAACGGCGCCTTTCGAATATCCTGAAAAAACTCGTTTAATTACCGCAGATGATGCCGTCAAAACGATGGGGATGTTTGCCATCTGTATCAGCTTTGCTTATTTCATGACAGAGTTTGCTCGTGGACAGTGGTTTGAATTACCTACCTTCGTTTGGGCTTTAGCGTGTGGTGTATTTTTAAGAAACACCCTTGAACTTGGCTTTAAAATTGAAATGTTTGATCGCTGTATCGATGTATTTGGTAACGCATCCTTGGCATTATTTTTATCCATGGCGCTGATGTCATTGCAGCTCTGGTTATTGGCAGATCTTGCAGGCCCGCTGGTGATTATTTTACTGGTACAAACCCTCGTTTTAGCACTGTATCTGTACTTTGTAACTTTTAAGATCATGGGAAAAAGCTATGACGCAGCCGTACTTTGTGCAGGGCAATGTGGTATAAATTTGGGTGCAACACCGACAGCGATTGCCAATATTCAGGCAGTGACCAATACCTATGGGCCATCACATAAAGCCTTTTTGATTATTCCTTTGACAGGGGCATTCTTTGTAGATATTGTCAATGCTGTGGTCATTCAGGCAACGATAGGCTTCTTTGGTTAATACTATATATACAGCTTTAAAAAATGCTAAAGCATCTAGATAGAGTGCTTTAGCATTTCATTTTTCACCATCTTATTGATCAAGAATAATAAACAATGAAAGTTTTAAAATATCATTTGCCTTACATCAAATTGTTCATGCTATTTGTATTAACAGCATTTCCATTTTCTATAACCTTTTCAGCCGAAATTGATGTCCGAAAGACCATCGTTCAAGCAAAAAATAACGATAAACAGGCGCTTTATGATTTGGCTGTACTGAAACATATGGGGCTAGAAGGTGTGGAGATTAATCTGCCTGAAGCCATAGCGCTGTATAAGCGTGCTTCTGCCTTAGGGCACCGCTCTGCAAATCAAAATTTGGGATTGATGTATTACAAAGGTGTAGGAGTAAAAGTAGATTATGTAGAAGCCGCAAAATGGTTTGAGATCGGTGCTGAAAGAAACTTAGATGATTCAAAGCGTATGCTTTTGATTATGAATAAATATGAACTCATTCCAAGGGATGAGAAAAAATTGGAAAGTCTTTTAATTGAATTTGCAAATAAAGGCAAGCAAGAAGATATCGAACAATTGGCCGACTATTATTACTATACGAAGCAAAATATGCAGCTTGCTGAAAAGCCAACGATGTTGTTGGCTGAACAAGGCTTGGCTCAATATCAGTCCCGTTTGGGTATGATTTATTATCAAGGTATTGACGCAAAGCCTGATTATAAAAAGGCTTATCCGTGGTTTTTAAAGGCTGCGGAAGCAAATGATTTGAACGGAAAAATTAGCGTAGCAAGTTTTTATTTAGGTGGGCTAGGCGTACAGCGAGATTTTGAAAAAGCTGTTGCATGGTTTAATTCGGCTTATGAGCAGGACCCTGTGAAAACATGTGAAATTCACAGTCTCGTTTTGTCAGAATTGAACAATGAAATACAACAATGTGAGCTAAGTAGAAAACAATAAAAAGCCCCATGGTTAGGGGCTAGTCGTATCACTCGCGTGATACTCATATAAGGCTCATCTCATACTGCGTGTATTAAAGCATAAAATTGAAAAAAATGCTGAGCAAATTGACAGTTAAAACTTGGTTGTTTTAGGGAAAACCGATCGTTATACTTTGCTCTGAACATTTGTTCATTTCACTATAACCATAAAGAACTATATTGATGAAAGAATATAAAGTTGTTATCTATCAAGAAGGTATGCTGGGATCTTTGCTGCTTGGCTCTTCAAAAGTTGATCCTGTTAAATTCACCAATTTTTTAAATCAAAATGCACAGCAAGGCTGGGCGGTGATTACGATGGAAAAAGATATCCGCCGTATGCTGCTTTTTTGGAAGCGCGAAGCTTATGTAGTTGTTTTGGAGAGAGAAAAATGAAATACGGTGTCTTTAGTGCACTTATTATTTCAGTTTTATGGGGTTTATTAGCCATCTCTCAATTATGGTTTGTGTTGCTCAGTGTCGAAGTATTTACCAAAATAACCATCACAGTAGCGATCTTAGAAGCCATCATTATTATTGCAACATTGGTCATACGTGAGTATTTGACAGATAAAAAATTGAAAAAAGATGGCTATATAGATTAGAACACATAAATAGGGCAATTGAGTGCTGAACTCAATTGCCTTTAAATTTTAAAGTCATCTTATAGATTAAATCTATATTGGCTCATTACTCAATCATCATAAGGTCAGCACTGCTGGCAGATTTTAATTGTCGTAGCGCAAAAATAGAGCGGGTATGGCGTATACCTTTCATAGAATATAAATTTTTACGTAAAAAACGCTCATAGTGTTCAGCATTTTTAACTGCAACTTTCACCAAATAATCATAATCGCCAGTGACTAAATGTGCTTCTACCACTTCTGGCATATTGGCTAAAGTTTCACTAAATTGATCTAAAATTTCATCATCGTGACGTTCTAATGTGATTTCAATAAAGAATAATTCATTGATCCCAATCGATTTTGGATTGATGTTGGCTGTATAGCCGTCGATAATTTTTAAATTTTCTAGACGCTTTAAGCGTGTCCAACACGGCGAAGAGGAGAGACCAACACGTTCAGAAAGCTGGGCTATGGTGAGTCGTCCATCTTCTCTTAATGCGGATAATATTAAACGATCAATTCTGTCGAGGTTGTGTCGTGCTTCACTCATGCCAAAATAGAATATAATTGAGAAAAAATAGTTATATCATTTTTTGCAATGGTCGGCTGAAGAAAATAAGCACACTTGGACCTTCAGTACAGGTTTTAAAGATAGAAAAATAAAATATGTAAGCTGTCAGGCAGTGTGAATGAATCTAAAAGTAGAGAATCTTGTGCAGACCATAAAAAGACCACTCAGCCGGATTACTGACTGAGTGGCAAAAACTTAAGCGTGTAACTGTTGTTCAATGATCGGCCATAGATTTTGATGTGACGATTTAAACATCAACATATGTCCGATGGCTTTATGACCTGTTTCTTTCGGTTTTAACTCAATCATTTGAGTCGAAGCATTCGGGTATAAGCGCAGCAAGTCTTTGACATTGGCTTCCGTGGCGATTTCGTCATCGGAGCTCCATACGGCAGTGATCGGACAGTTCACCTGTTGATGAAAATCATGCTGAACAGTTTTGCCTAAGGCGTTGATGACATAACCGGGTTTGCTACAAAATTCAGCCCATTCACGAGCAACATCTTTTGGCAAATTTTCACCCATACCAATCGCATTGGTCGGGCCATAGCCAATGGTATAGCGTGCAATCGGGAAGATCACATTAAACATCACAGGAGCTAAAAGCTTGGTGCGACCTTTAAGATCTTTGACATGACCTGTAGAGCCAGAAACAGCAACCACTTTGGCAACTTTGTCATAATTTGGCACGATACCTAATAATTGTCCGCCTGCGCTATGACCGAGTAATATGACTTTAGGTGCCTGCGTTTTACTGATCAAAGCGTCGATTGCCGCAGGGATATCTAGCTGCCCCCATTGCACAATACTTGCTGTCGATTGTTTTAAAGGGCTGTGTAGCGACTCACCAATACCACGAAAATCGAAAACTAAAACGTCATAGCCTTGTTGGCTCAACCATGTTGCATAGCTATTATAAAATTGCTTGGTAATGCCTGTGGCTGGACAAATCAACACAGGTAAAGCCTGTTTGAGCTCTGTCTGGTGCGGATAAAAGCGCGCACTCAGTGAATAGCCGTCTTGGCAATGAATCGTGAGTTTTTCAGATGATGACATGATTCAAACTTCATGGGTGTGTTCCGATGTCACTAATTTACACAAGTTCCAAAAAGAAACCTGAAAAGAGTATGACTCTAAAGTCATGTCATAACAGGTTTGAAGCAAGTACTATTGCAGAAGAAATACAGATAAAAATAATGCGTATAATTGAACAATGGATGTAAATTAAAATGGACATGCTTCAACTTTCGAGTGCAGTAAAAATTGCGATAGTTTTTAGTGGGATTTATTTATGGGTAGGTATGCTCACAGGTGTGTGGAAATATGCACAAATAAGGCAGTCTGAACTGGCACGTGCGCATTATTATGTAGATATCGCACATCGGAGCAGTTTGTTATACGCCCCAGCGACGCTCATTTTGGCGGTATTGGCCTATTTTTCAGCACTTCCACATACACTCAATTTACTCTTTGTAATCATCAATTTGTTCTTTTTTAGCTTTTCGATTTTAAGCTATGTGCTGCATGGCTTTTTAGCTGATACCACCAATCAATTTAAAGTACCGCACGTCTTAGGCAAATGGCATTTACCTAAATGGATGATGAGTATGGCAATGCTTGGATTGGTGATTGGCGAGTTAATTGCAACACTCGGATTGCTCTTCGGAGTCATCGTTAAATTTTGGTTTTAAGCAAAGTAGTATCAAATAAAAATCGTATCAATTAGATTGGAGGCTAATCAAGGAGATAAAAGCTTTTAAAGTGCAGACGATTGTTAGGTCGAAGAATTTATATAAACAAAATTTTAAGTTCTGCAGAATTGAAAATTTATGAGAAAAGGCTGATGATTTTCTGGTTATTTTAGGAATTATTTGTATTGTTTTTTTAAATGGATTGAATGAACGAGAAGGTGGGGGGTTGGCATCTTTTCTTTTTTCAAGATGGATGATGCCTCATCCATCTTCTAACTTAAAATTCTGTTGATTTTTGCTTTCGATATTTGTGGTCAATGACTGCCCATAAATAAAAGGCTACAGAGACAATAAGCGCATAAGCAAAATATTCAGGTCTTAAATTTCCTTGTATTAAGCCTTGAATAAGTAGTGTCAGCATGAGAGCAATAGTGGTGCTTGTATAGGTCACCATGTTCTTATTTGCCTTCAGAGCGTTAATGAAGAATTGCTTTTTGAAATGTACTGATAACATCTCCACCCCTCCTTGTTGTTGTTTAGCCAAAACCCATGATTTTGGTCAGGTTTGAACTACTGTTGTACTTCGAAACTAGAAGTATTTCAATAGCAAATGTCATTATTTTGTCATAAAACTATGTTAGATCATCGTATAAGAATAATCATTTTATTCATATACTAAATATTATGAATCTAAAGGTGTTGACTGGTGAGTAAAATGGTCGATGCATAATATCTATGTATGAATAAGCAATATATATACCAACACGGGTATATCGGCTTTATGACACGAAACCGCCTAGCTTACAGTCTGAATCGGGCTTAATCATGGAGTTTGTGTACGGTGTATTTTGCAGAAAGTATTTGTATTTTAACTATTATTATATTTTGTAGCCAAAGGGCTGGATTTTTTTCTCATCATGAAAATAAAACTTTATTAAAAAAGTTCAATGACTTAGGGTTATTGCGCTGTAGTAGGACAAATAAAAGTCAGTTTGGGTAAAACTCGACAATTATTGGTCGCAGGTAAAATCGTCATTCGGGTAAAACTCCGATTTTAGACAAGTCAAAAAAGGTTATTTTTTAACTTTATCAATTACAGCAGCAATAATCAGCACAATCACAGAAGGGATCAGCCATGCTAAATTTTGTTGAGCAAGTGGTAGATTGGCAATAAAGCTTGGAAGTGCATCTTCGAAACCAGCCACTTTTAAACCATCAAAAATACCGAAAATAAACGCACATGCGGTAACAGAAGCAATAACTCGTGATGGTGAAATAAACCATTTAGAGCAGAAGCTCAGTAGGATAACTGCAATCGCAGGTGGATAAATCGCACTTAAAACAGGCACTGAAACTGCAATGAGTTTGGTTAAACCTAAGTTTGAAATCAGCAGTGAGAAACCAACTAAAATGAACACAAAAACTTTGTATGGAATTTTAGTCAATTCTGAGAAATATTCAGCACATGCGCAGGTCAAGCCAATCGCGGTCACCATACATGCAACAAAGATCATTGCAGATAGGAAATAAGCGCCCATATCACCAAAAGCATGTTGTACATATGCATGCAGGATCACTGCACCATTTGTTGCATTTGGAGCAATATCATGGCTGCCCATACCGAGTTTGAACAAGCTGATATAAACCAGTGTAAGTCCAATACCAGAAATAATACTGGCAATGACAGCATACTTAGTGACGAGCTTACTATCCGTTACACCGCGTGAAGTAATGGCTTTTACGATCACGATACCAAAAACTAAAGCGCCTAAAGTATCCATGGTTAAATAACCATTGACCACACCTTCTGAAACTGGTGCAGCCACGTAATTACCAATAGCAGGTGGAATCACACCGGCAGGGATAAAGAACGCAGAGATACCCAGTACAATGAGACCTAAGATCTTGAGTGGTGAAAGGAAATAACCCACAGTATCCAAAATTTTGTTTGGATAAAGTGAAACAATGGTCACTAATGCAAAATAAATCACGCTATAAATTAGCAGACTGTTTGCGCCGTTACCAAAATAAGAAGAGAAACCAATTTCATAAGAAACGGTAGCTGTACGAGGTGTTGCAAATAAAGGTCCAACAGCTAAGTAACACGCGACAGTAAGGATAATGCTGGCTGCTTTACCCAAAGGTGAACTTAAAACTTGAATAGAACCTTCAACACGCGACAAAGCAATAATCGTGATGACAGGTAGACCAACTGCGGTGATTAAGAAACCAAATGCAGCTAACCAAACATGTTCACCCGCTTGCTGTGCGACAATTGGTGGGAAAATAATGTTACCTGCACCAATAAACAGTGCAAAGGTCATAAAACCTAAGGCAACAATATCCCGTGTACGAAGACTTGTCATAAAGGGGAGATGAACTGTGAAAAAAGGCAATTTTAGTGCAATTAAGCTCGTTTTTGGAGCAAAATTTATAAATCGTATAGATAGTTTTTATAATACGAATCATGAATATATTGACAGATAAAATAATGTTTTATTTATATTTATGATAAATAAAAGAAATTTATTGTATATAAAATTTTTATAGAAATATGTTTAGCGATTAAGATTTATCAGATATAAATCAATTGTTCTAATTTTCAGCACTAAATAGGATGCTATAAGCCGAATAAATGCAGAAATATTGGCTGAATAAAACAAAAAAAATCTAAAAGGTCTATAATTCGGTGTATTCAAATTTGAGGATATTCAGATGAAAGCTTCCAAAATCACGATTAAAACCGAGCAAGATATTGAAAAATTACGCATTTCAGGTCGTTTAGCTGCTCAGGTTTTAGAGATGATCGGGGAGTATGTCAAGCCGGGCGTGACGACTGAATATTTGGACGATATCTGTAATGATTTTATCATCAACACACTTAAAGTGATTCCTGCCAATGTTGGCTACTATGGCTATACCAAAACCACCTGTATTTCACCGAATGAAGTGGTTTGTCATGGTATTCCTTCGAAAGAAACCGTATTGAAAGATGGCGACATTATCAATATTGATGTCGCCATCATTAAAGATGGTTATTTTGGTGATACCAGTCGTATGTACTATGTGGGTGAAGTTTCACCTGCGGCTAAAAAGTTAGTCGAAACTACCTACGAGGCCATGGTTGCTGGGATTCATGCAGTTAAACCGGGAGCAACATTGGGAGATGTAGGTTATGCCATTCAACAAGTTGCTCATCGTGAAGGCTACAGCATTGTACGTGAATACTGTGGTCATGGGATTGGTAAGGTTTATCATGAGCAACCGAGCGTTTTACACTATGGTCAACCGGGTCAAGGTGTAATTCTAAAAAAAGGCATGGTCTTTACCATTGAGCCGATGATTAACAGCGGTAAAGCGCGAACTAAAGAGTTAAAAGATGGCTGGACAGTGATTACTGCAGACCGCTCTTTATCTGCACAGTGGGAGCATATGGTGGTTGTAACCGATAGTGGTTTTGAGTTGCTATCTCCATGGCCAGAAGGTACAGGTACATATCCTGCAATCTAAGCTAAATCGCGAATTTAATCCTGAATCTGCTGTATCTAAAGGATTGAAGTTAAATTAAATTGTACAAGTGTATATTTTTTGACTTTAGTCTAATAAGTTGTAGTGTGTATGAGCGTTATAGGTTTTAAGACTAAGAGGTTTTCTCTATAGCTTAATTTATAAGGTTTTGCTTATAACTCTGAAAATCAGTTAGAGCTATTAACGATTTAATAAAGATGTATTTTATTTATATAATATGATTACAGATTCTGCTGTAGTTTCTGATTTTACTTAGTTTTTAAGTTTTCGCTTACCCATCACATGGGTAAGCTTTTTTTTGCCTAAAATTTAGCGTGTTCATGTTGGCTGAGTTTTTCAACTAAATAATCAATGAAAACACGTACAGCCGGTAATAAGCCACGACGAGATGGATATACAGCATGGAAAATACCATGTGCAGCTTTCCATTCAGGTAATACATGAACCAAAGCACCTGATTTCACATGATCGGACACAATACTGTCGGGTAATAACACCACGCCACAATCTTGGCAGGCTAGTGCAGCTAACATCGATAGGTCAGAGCCCATTACCGTTGGGTTGACTTTAATTTTTTTCTGATGATGCTGTGCATCGGTCACAATAATATGTTGATCGAGATGCTCATCCGCCATACTTAAGATTTGATGCTGTGATAAGTCTTCGGGCTGTTTGAGTTCACCAAATTTATTCAGATAGGTCTGACTGGCAAATAAGTGCTGCTCAATCGTTTCAAATTTACGAATGACTAAATTTGGGTCGTCATCTAGATTTGAACGGACACGTAGAGCAAGATCGAAGCCTTCATTAATGATATCTACGCGGCGATTGGTCACCATCATTTGCACTTTAATTTCTGGATATTGTTTTAAAAATTCAGGCAAAATTTTGGTCATTTCATTTTGTGCGATGGAAACCGGTAAGCTGACTTTAATTAAGCCGCGCGGCTGCGTACTGAGATGATCAACCAAATCGTGTGCGGCTTGAGCTGCATTCATCATGACTTGTGCATGTCGATAGATATTCATACCAATATCAGTAACAGCAAAATGTCGTGAGCTACGCTGAATTAGGCGGACACCTAAATGTTCTTCTAAGTTATAGACCCGACGACTCAGTTTTGATTTTGGAATATCTGTTGCACGTTCTGCTGCACTAAAACCACCATGCTCGACCACTTGGGCAAAACAATAAAAATCATCTAGATCACTCAGCACTGTTCTTATTCCATATTTGCAACGATTTAGCTAATTAACTTGAATTGTTTCATGAAGTCAATCACGTTTTGTAGTTTTTCATGTGAGAAAGTTGAGCAAAATTGCCAAGACTAAAGTCGGGTTAACCTTGTAATCGTTTCACATTAGCATGACCAAACAATAAATGTGGTGTATACATCTTTTAAATAACCGAATTTGAAGGATGTGATTTGAGTGTCGTCCTGATATATTCAAATACAAGACCATTATGAAAGAAATTCGACATTAAAGGACAATGTCATGGAATTAAGACATTTACGTTACTTTGTCGCCGTTGTAGAAGAACAGAGTTTTACGAAGGCTGCTGAAAAGCTATTTATTGCTCAACCTCCTTTAAGTCGTCAAATTCAAAATTTAGAAGAAGAGTTGGGTGCACAGCTTTTTGAGCGTGGCAGCCGTCCTTTAAGAACCACCACCATCGGCCGTTTCTTTTATCAGCAAGCCGTGAAATTACTCTCCAATGCAGAAGAGATTAAGCTCATTACGCAGCGGGCCAGTGCCACTGAACGTACTATTAATATTGGCTATGGCGGTTCGTTACTCTGTGGTTTATTACCTCGAATTGTTTATTTGTTCCGCCAGCAATACCCACACTTAAATGTAAATTTAATCGAACTGAGTGCAGTTGATCAGATTCAGGCATTAAAAGAAGGTCGGGTTGATGCATGTTTTAGCCGAGTTCGTGTGTCGGATCAGGCGGTTAAACGTGTGCTATTGCGTGAAGAGCCGCTAATTGTTGCGGTGCATTCGAGCCATCCTTTATCTTCACAGCAGCAGATTGCATTAAATAATCTCAAAGATGAGCAGATTTTTATCTATCCAGCAACGGATGGTCAAAGTTATGCAACGCTGATCAAGTCGTTGTTTTTAGAATACGGTATGGAGCCGAAACGCTTTAACACCCAAGCAGATTTGCAGCAATCACTAGGCATGGTTGCAGCAGGCGAAGGTATTTGTATTGTTCCTGAATCTGTACAAATTATGCAGTTTAGGCATGTGAATTATGTGAAATTATCGGATAGTGCGGCCATTAGCCAAATTTACTTGATCGTGCGGAATGATGATGAAGGGGAGTTGGCGCGTCCTTTATTTGACTGCGTTTACCAAGTATATGATTTGGAAGCAATTGAATACGATCGTCGGGTTTTCTAGTGCTTATTTTAAAAAGTAATAATAACGTTAAATTTGAAATTCAATTTTGAAGCAAACGTTTAAGTAACACCTTTCTGCATAAAACATAGGCTCATTCTTGAAAGTATTGAGCCTATTTTTTTATTCAGTCTTATTAGAGCGCTTGTTTTAAGAACTTGGTGATTTCACGGCTGAATTTGACCGGTTCACTGAGCAATGGCGTGTGTCCCGATTTTTTAAAAATAATCTGCTCTGCATTGGCTAGGCTGTCAGCAATAATTTTTTGACCTTGAGCAGGATAGAGGATCGATTTTGCCCCTGTGAAAAAAGTTGTTGGCGCGGTGAGTGCTGCAATGGCTTCACGATAATCTTCAGTATGGTTTAAATAATTTTGAATATACCAATATAAATACGCCACACTTTGTGAGGGTAACATCAGCTTCTGTAAAGTTGGTTGTTGGTATGCAATACGGAAAGCGGATAATGCATAAGGATTGCTATTTTGTAAGTCTATGAACCTTAACCAAGTGTCGACCAGACCTTGACGGTCATGTTTATTCATCTGCTGTGCAAATGGCACGGAGAGGTTGGTTGCAAGTACCTTCGAGATGTCTTCTAAAATACTTAAAAACTCAGTGTGGCGTTTGCCATATAAACCATATTGCCAATCTGCATCTACTCGTATTTTAGGCGTTTGATCGATGTGCAAATAACGTTTAATTTTTTCAGCAAACTGACCGTATTTTAAACCGTGCATGGTGGTCGTTGCCCCCATGGAGTAGGCAATCACCGTGATTTTATCGTAACCGAGCTGGGAAACTAAGCTGTCAATATCTCGCCAATGGCTTGAAATGGTGTCCATATTTGGAATTTGACAAAGTTTAGAGCCGCCAAATCCACGCCAGTCTGGAATGATAAATTTAAAATGCTTTCGGTGTTGATATAGAAAAGGGTGCCATTGCCAACTTTGCATGCCCAGTCCAGATAAAACCAGAATGGGTTCTCCTTGACCATATTCACGAACATACAGTTGTTGCTGATCGGGCATTGTATAGTGTGGCATGCGGCTTCCTATTTATTTTTTGTTTTAGCGATTAAACTTATGCAACTGTGGAATGATGGTTTCAAGCCATTTGATCCAACCGATTTCCAAATCTATCCCAAGCTGTAAAATCATTTTATGAATGTACAAAGTACGGTCTTCATCATGCGCATGTGCAAAGTCTTTTGCAAAAATAGACTGGTACACTTTTAGTTTTTCTTTGTGAATTTCAAGATGGCGCTCTAATTCGGGTAATACGCCATTTGTACCCAGCTGAGCTTCTGCACGTAAACGAACCATCAACTCTTCACGTAATTGAGCTGGAGGGCTTTGCTCAACCATCCAATTGGCTAATTCAACACGTCCAAGCTGTTCAACTTGGTAGGTTTTTTTACGGGTTGTGCTGTGCTCATCTTCAATGGTGCTGATCCAGCCTTTTTGCAGCATGCCATTGAGTTCACGGTAGATTTGCTGATGTGTTGCATTCCAAAAAAAGCCCATAGAGCGGTCAAAACGGCGTGCAAGGTCAATTCCTGTACTCGGTTTTTCAAGTAAGCTCGTGAGTAAAACATGGGCTAAAGACATATATGGCTCAGTCAAAATAGTTTTGTACTTTTTATTATGCAACATGTTGCATAAAAATCAAATCTCGCATATAAATTAGTGCAACAAGTTGCAAAAATCTTGTATGCGTAGATGTAAATAGAAAGCTCGTATACAAGCGAAGATAAAAAAAGCCAGCTTTTCAGCACGCTAAGGAGAAAAAATGTCAAATTATCCAAATTTATTGGCACCACTAGATTTAGGTTTTACAACGCTAAAGAACCGTGTATTGATGGGTTCTATGCATATCGGCCTTGAAGAAGCACCGGGTGGCTATGAACGCATGGCAGCTTTTTACGCTGAGCGTGCGAAAGGTGGTGTAGGTCTGATTGTAACTGGTGGTATTTCTCCCAATGATGATGGTGTGACATTTGCTGGTGGTTCAAAATTAGACTCTTTAGAAGAAGCAGAAAAACATAAAGTGATTACGCAGGCGGTACATGATGCTGGCGGTAAAATTGCGATGCAGATTTTGCATACAGGTCGTTACTCGTATCAGGCCAATAATGTTGCACCTTCATCTATTCAAGCACCAATTAACCCAGTAAAACCGCAAGCTTTAAGCACAGCAGACGTCGAACGCACAATCAATGATTTTGCCAAATGTGCTCAGTTAGCACAGACAGCGGGTTATGATGGTGTAGAGGTCATGGGGTCAGAAGGTTATTTAATTAATGAGTTTATTGCTGCACGTACCAACCACCGTGATGATGAATGGGGTGGCAGTTATGAAAACCGGATTCGTTTTCCAATTGAGATCGTGCGTCGTACGCGTGAATTAGTCGGTGAAAATTTTATTATTATTTACCGTCTTTCTATGTTGGATTTGGTTGAAGGCGGTTCGACTTTCGAAGAAGTTGTGCAACTTGCAAAAGCGATTGAAAAAGCCGGTGCAACCATTATCAATACCGGTATTGGTTGGCACGAAGCACGTATTCCGACCATTGCAACCAAAGTGCCACGTGCTGCATTTACATGGGTGACCAAGAAATTAAAAGGTATAGTGAATGTTCCTTTAATCACCTCAAACCGTATCAATACCCCTGAAATGGCTGAGCACGTACTTGCTTCGGGTGATGCAGATATGGTGTCCATGGCACGTCCAATGCTGGCTGACCCACGTTTTGTGGAAAAAGCAGAACAAGGTCGTAGTGATGAAATTAATACCTGTATTGGTTGTAACCAAGCCTGCCTAGATCATATTTTTTCGATGAAAATTGCAACATGTTTGGTTAACCCTCAAGCTTGCTATGAAACTGAACTGATTTTTAAAGAATCTGCACAGGTGAAAAATATTGCTGTGATTGGTGCGGGACCTGCGGGTTTAAGCTTTGCAACTTATGCTGCAGAGCGTGGTCATAACATAACTATTTTTGAAGCATCGAGCCAAATTGGTGGGCAGTTCAATATCGCGAAAACGATTCCTGGTAAAGAAGAGTTTTATGAAACGCTGCGTTATTTCAAACGCAAAATAGAACTATTGCCTCAGATTAAATTGGTATTGAACCATACAGCAACGTATGAAGAATTAGCTCAGTCTGATTTTGATGACATCGTGGTGGCGACGGGTGTAACACCGCGTCAGTTAGATATAGATGGTATTGATCATCCAAAAGTATTGAGCTATTTACAGGTATTACGTGAACGTCAACCTGTTGGCAAACGTGTAGCAATCATTGGTGCAGGCGGTATTGGTTTCGATACGGCTGAATATTTAACGCATGAAGGTGAAAGCGGTAGCCTCAATCCTGAGAAATTTTATGATGAATGGGGTATTGATACCACTTATGCGCAAGTCGGTGGCTTGAAACATCCAGACGTCGAAGAATCGCCGCGTGAAGTGTATTTATTGCAACGTAAGGCTAAATCGGTTGGTGCTGGCTTAGGTAAAACCACGGGTTGGATTCACCGTACAGGTTTGAAACACCGCGATGTGAAAATGATTGCGGGTGCAAGCTACGACAAAATTGATGATCAAGGTTTGCATATTACCGTTGATGGTCAATCACGTATTTTAGATGTTGATCATGTGGTGATTTGTGCAGGTCAGGAATCCTATACCGCGATGTATGAACAGCTACAAGCAGATGGGAAAAATGTGCATTTGATTGGTGGTGCGAAAGAAGCTGGTGAGTTAGATGCTAAACGTGCCATTCGTCAAGGTGCAGATTTGGCTGCGGTGATTTAATCAGCCTCATACTTAACCACGACAACTACATTCAATTTAATATGCAGTTGTCGTGCTTCCTCTCCATTTTGAGAGGAGTTTGAGGATAGGGAAATGATTCATCAACAAAAAAAGGACATAAACATGACTATTGAAATAACAAAAAAATCTGTTGCACGTTGGCACGAAATGCTCGACACACGGGATATGAATATTTTAAATGAACTCTTGGCAGAGGATGTGGTGTTTCGTTCACCTGTCGCGTTTAACCCATATCCAGGTAAGCCTGTAGTAACTTTTATTTTGACCAATGTGATTCAAATTTTTGAAAATTTTACCTATCACCGTGAGTTTTACTCAGAAGATGGTTTAAATGTGGTGCTTGAGTTTTCTGCCAATGTTGGCGAGAAAAAATTAAAAGGGATCGACATGATTCAGTTTAATGAACAAGGACAGATGATTGATTTTGAAGTCATGCTCCGTCCGAAAAGTGGCTTGGAAGTATTGGCGGCGAAAATGGGTGAGCGCATTATGCAATATCAGCCTTGAATCTGCTGATTTTTAAATGCTCATCACAGAATGATAAAAAGCATGATGGATATTGTCATGCTTTTTGCTTATGAGGTTTAAGTAAACAAATATTGCTAGTGAGATATGGTTTTGTAGATACGTTTGTTTAATGGGCCTTGTTGGTCAAAGTGAAAAGATTGAAATGATTTGCTGTAGTGCGAAGCGAGGTGAAGGTAAGGTCAATGAATAATGTGATGCATAAAGGGCGTCTGGCTCTTTTAAATTTTGTAGATCATGCCATCGGTGCGGAAATACCACAGCTTTATTATCATCCTGAAGGGCAAATGAAACATGTGGTGCGGAAGTTAAAGCAACTACATGAAAAATATCGTCCTACGCCTTGGCTGTCGAATACTCATGCACATTTACTGTATTTTGATGTCATTAAAAAGCGCCAAGTGAAGCTTAAATACGACGCTATAGAGCAACTGACCATGGCTGATGGAGGGATCACAGCCATTGCATGGTTGGGTTTAGATTTACCTGCGGATGTGCCAACTGTGGTGCTCATGCATACGATTACGGGAACGCCTGAAAGTATGCGAGAAGTGGTTCGGGATCTTCATCTATATACAGGTTGGCGCATTGCACTCTGTTTAAGACGTGGCCATGCCAATTTACCTATGCCAGTTGCCAAAATAAATTTATTTGGTTCAACAGATGACTTACGTGAACAGATTGCCTGTATTCAGCAGAAATTTCCCGAATCGTGTTTGTATGGCGTCGGTTCATCTGCAGGAACGGGGCTATTGGTCCGCTATTTAGGCGAACAAGGTGAGGAAACACCACTTAAAGCGGCTTTTGCTTTATGTCCGGGCTATGACACCGAACTTGGTTTTAAAAATGTCCATCCTTTTTACAGTAAAATGATGACCAAGAAGCTCTTTCAGAAATTTGTAGAACCCTATTCTGCAACATGGTCAACAACACCATCTTTAATAGAAGTACTAAAAAGTAAAAATTTGGCGCAGTTTGAGCGTGCTTATTTCCAAATGGCTGGTTTTACTGATTATGAAAGTTATGCAAAATCTACCAATCCAATTTATGTATTTGAAAATCTTAAAATTCCTTTGATGATTTTAAATGCCGAAGACGATCCTATTTGCCACATTCAAAACTTTGAGCCCTATAAAGAATTAATCCGCTCTTTGCCGAATGTTGTGGTGGTAACCACCAAAAAAGGCAGTCACTGTGGTTATTATGAAGGTCTAGTGGAAACCCATTCATGGGCAACCAAATTAATGGCAGATTTTTTAAAGTTATATGCGAACTAAAAAATAGCCTACTTTGGGTAGGCTATTTTAAGTGTGTGTTACTCGGCTTGTGGGCAACATGCAGTTGTTTGAGGTTTAAGCTTCATCTGTATCAATACTAAAATCAACGCTATAGCGCTCAGTGTAGCGCCTGCATAAGACACTGCAGCATAGCTGAGGTTAAGATTTAGCACTGCGGCACCTGCAACAGCGCCCAAAGCATTTCCAAGATTAAATGCACCAATATTCACTGAAGAAGCGAGGCCTGGTGCATCGTGAGCGACTGTCATAACACGCATTTGTAAAGGTGGTACAACGGCAAAGGCTGCTGCTCCCCAGATGATTAATGCAATCGCCGCGCCAATGGTGGATGTTGCTAAAATTGGAAATAACAGCATCATCAGCATGAGTAAGACTAAAAAGCCAATCAAGGTTTTATCTAAGGATTGATCTGCAAACTTACCACCGAAATGGTTACCAATTGAAAATCCGATCCCGATTAAAACCAACATGAAAGTGATAAGTTCAGGGCTTGCATGGGTAAAGACTTTTAAGCTCGGTGCGATATAGGTATAGAGCGCGAACATAGCTCCAGCACTCATTACCGTGGTGAGCAGTGCTAAAACAACAGGCATGCGTGTTAATACTTTTAACTCTGCTCGTACATCAGGTTTTTCGGTCTGTTGCCGATGGGGCAGTGCTTTCCATAATGCCAACATGGTGATGATGCCCAGTAAGGTGATGGCCGCAAAAGACATACGCCAACCGATATTTTGCCCCACCCATGTTGCGAGTGGCACGCCGCCAATATTGGCAATGGTCAAGCCCATAAACATCATAGCAACGGCACTGGCTTGTTTATCTTTTGGAACAACACTTGCTGCGACGACAGAGCCTAAGCCAAAAAAGGCGCCGTGGTTCAAACTCGTCACTAAACGCGCAGCCATTAAACCGAGATAATTGGGTGCAATCGTTGCCAAAATATTACCGATGGTAAAGATTGCCATTAGTAAAATAAGGGCAGTACGTTTAGGAAAACGTGCTAACCATAAGGTCATTAATGGGGCACCAATCATGACGCCAACGGCATAGGCACTAATCAGTAAGCCCGCTTGAGGAATGGAAACCGATAAATCTGCTGCGATTTCAGGCAAAAAACCCATCGGTGAAAATTCTGTTGTGCCAATTGCAAAAGCACCTACGGCTAATGCAATTAATGGAAAATTGAATTTCATATTAAATATCCCACACTGGAGCAAGTTCAGGTGGGTTCACTTCACGTGCATTTCTGTCTAGTGTGACAATGGCCTGCATCTGTTCTGATGTTAAATGAATGTCTTGAGCTTTTAAGTTACTGGTTAAATGTTCACGTTGGGTTGACGATGGAATTACGGCATAACCCTTTTGCAGCGCCCAAGCGAGTGTCACTTGTGCAACTGAAGCTTGGTGTTGTGCTGCAATATCAGAAAGTATTGGGTCATTTAGCACTTTGCCATAAGCCAAGGTCATATAAGAGGTGACATCAATATTTTGCTGTTTTAAGTAAGTCGCAAGTCGTTCATTTTGAAGATAAGGACTCAGTTCAATTTGATTGGTTGCAATCTGCTCAGCACCTATACTGTCAATAGCTTGTTGAGTAAGCTCAATATTAAAATTAGATACACCAATATATTCAGTCAAACCTTGTTTTTTTGCCTCAAGTAAATGTCCCATTAATTCTGGAATATTGACTCCAAGTGCAGGTGCAGGCCAATGAATAAGTGTGAGGTTAACTGCATCCGTCCTTAATTTAATTAAGCTGTCTTTTAGACTGGGTATCAGTTTGTCGGCAGCATAATTTTCAGTCCAAATTTTCGTGGTTAAGAAAATATCAGCTCGATTGACCTGACTTTCATCGATTGCTTGGCCTACTTCTGCTTCATTACCGTAGATTTGTGCGGTGTCTACAGCACGATATCCAACTTCTAAGGCAGTTTTAACAGAATGAATGACAGTGTCACCTGTCAAACGGAAGGTGCCGACACCAAATTGAGGAACAATCATCAGGAATTCTCTTTTTTTGAGTTGATGCTATTGTGCTGCTAATTTTATTGAAGAAAAATGCATGAGTTTGGAATATATTATTGATTAAAAATCACGAATTCGAATATGCAATGAAATCGACCATTGAGGAGCTTCAGGCTTTTACTGTTATTGTAGATAGCGGCTCTATTATTAAAGCAGCAGAAAGACTGGATCAAACAGCATCTGGTGTAAGCCGCGCATTACAGCGTCTGGAATCTAAATTAAATGTAACCCTGTTGGAACGAACAACCCGCAAAATTAAGCTGACGCAGGAGGGCAATTATTTTTAGCTAAAACACGGCGGATATTGAATGATTTGAGCGAAGCGGAAGATTCCCTGCTGAAATTAGATGCAGATATATCGGGTTTGGTGCGAGTCGATTCTGCGATTTCGTTTATTCTGCATATGATCGTTCCCTTAATTCCAGAATTTAATGCGCGTTATCCGCATATACAGATTGAATTGGTGAATCATGATCAAGTGATTGACTTATTAGAGCATAAAGCGGATGTCGCAATTCGCTTTGGGAAATTAAACGACTCCAGTTTGCATGCAAAACTCATCTATAAGAGTCGACTGTGTTTGGTGGCGAGTCCTGAATATCTTAAGCAGCATGGACGTCCGCAAAATGCTGATGAGCTAACCGCACATGCTTTACTTGGATTTAGTCAAATTACCCATATGAATACTTGGCCGATCCAAGTCGCAGGGAAGCCTTTGACAATCCGACCAAACATTAAGGCATCAAATGGTGAAACGTTACGCGAGCTTGCGATTCATGGGATGGGCATCGCTTGTCTTTCGATTTTTATGTTAGAAAAAGATATTGCAGAAGGACGATTGGTACAACTTTTAGACGATCAAATTGAGCCACATGAACAGCTTATTCATGCTGTCTATTATCAACAAGAGCATTTACCGAAACGTGTTCGTTTATTTATTGAATATTTAGCTGAAAAATTACAAGAATAGTTGTGAGAAAAACAGTGCATCGTCGGGTACAGATTTTTATTTACATAGAAACAATAAAAAACCCGACTTTTGCCGGGTTTTTTTGATCATTTGTTTGATAAAACTTCGATCTTAGTTCTCTAAAGCTGGTGTTGCAGCAGCAATGGCAGCAGCTACGGCGTCATCTTCAGACTGTGCAGAACCTGAGTTTTGTTTAGGTTGAGCAGCTTGCGCAGGTTTTTCTGCTGCTTTAGGTGCTTCTGCTTTTGGAGGAGGAGCTTCTGCAGGAGGAGTAGGTTCACGACGAATTTCAGTTGTTGTATTCGGTGTCTCTTCACGAATCACTTCAACTTGCTGTTGAGTCGTTTCTTCAACAACGGGTTGTTCTTCAACTGGTTCTAATTGTGTAGGTACAGATGCTGTTGGTTCAGATGCTGCAACTTCAACCTGTTCCTGTTCTTCTTCTTTTGGTGCTTCTTTTTTTACACATGCTGTAAGAAGTAGACCTGTTGCGATTGCACCGCAGATTAAAAGTTTCTTATTCATAATTACACAAAACAAAAAAGTGTGGATTGGATAAATGCATTATAACAGCAAATAAGAATATAGAAATGATAAGAACTTACTCTAAATTTTTATGATAATTGCTGTTACAATAGCCAATTGTTAATTGTTCTATGAATTGATGCGGAATGACTTTGCTTTCTTGGTACAGAGTAAAGTAAAATCGCACAACATTGTAGGCCAATTTAGGCTCCATTGTACGAGAAACTTAATGACCCATTTTATTTTCGTTACTGGTGGTGTTGTATCATCACTAGGTAAAGGTATTTCAGCTGCATCAGTGGCTGCGCTTTTAGAAGCCCGTGGTTTAAAAGTAACCATGGTAAAAATGGATCCATACATTAATGTCGATCCAGGGACTATGAGTCCATTCCAACACGGTGAAGTTTTTGTCACAGAGGATGGTGCTGAAACTGACTTAGACTTGGGTTATTACGAACGTTTCTTGCGTCGTGCGAAAATGACCAAACTGAACAACTTTACTTCAGGACGAGTGTACCAAGATGTCTTGAATAAAGAACGTCGTGGTGACTACCTCGGTGGTACAGTTCAAGTTATTCCACATATTACTGACAATATTAAAGAACGTGTTCTTCGCGCAGGTGAAGGCTATGACGTTGCGATCGTTGAGATCGGCGGTACAGTAGGTGACATTGAATCTCTCCCATTCATGGAATCTGTACGTCAACTTATGGTCGAACTAGGTCATAAGCGCACAATGTTAATGCACTTAACTTTACTCCCATACATTAAGTCAGCTGCTGAATTAAAAACCAAACCAACTCAACACTCTGTAAAAGAGCTTTTATCGATTGGTATTCAACCAGACATCCTGATCTGCCGTACAGAGCATGATGTTGATGCTGATACTACACGTAAAATCGCGTTATTTACGAACGTTGAAGCACGTGCAGTTGTGGTATGTAAAGATGCGCGTTCAATTTACCAAATTCCACGTACTTTCTATGAACAAAACGTTGACGATTTAATTTGTGAACGTTTTGGTTATAGCGATCTTCCAGAAGCTGATCTTACAGACTGGGATAACGTTGTAGATGCATTACTGAACCCTGAATACACAGTTCGTGTAGCGATGGTTGGTAAATACGTTGAACTTCCAGATGCATACAAATCTGTAAACGAAGCACTTTTACATGCGGGTATTCAAAACCGTGTGAAAGTTCAAATCGACTACGTCAATGCAGAAGAGCTTGAAAGCCAAGATGTAAACGACGTATTAAAAGACGCGGATGCAATCTTAGTGCCAGGTGGTTTCGGTGAACGTGGTACAGAAGGCAAAATGAAAGCGATTCGTTTTGCACGTGAAAACGGTGTACCGTTCCTCGGCATCTGTTTAGGTATGCAGTTGGCTGTGATCGAATATGCGCGCAACGTTGCGGGTATTAGCGATGCAACTTCAACTGAATTTAACCGTTCTACAAAATCACCATTGATTGGTCTAATCACTGAATGGTTAGATGAGCGCGGCGAAGTTCAACAACGTAATGCAGATTCTGACTTAGGCGGCACAATGCGTCTGGGTGCTCAAAAATCTGAATTGGTTGCAGGAACAAGAACTGCACAAGTTTACGGTTCTGAAGAGATCGTTGAACGTCATCGTCATCGTTATGAAATGAACAACCGTTATATCCCAGTGCTTGAAGAAAAAGGCATGAAGATTTCAGGTTATTCTCCAGTACAGCGTCTTGTTGAAACTGTTGAAATTCCTGAACATCCTTGGTTTATTGCTGTACAATTCCATCCGGAATTTACAAGTTCACCACGTGATGGACACCCATTATTCGCAGGCTTTATTGATGCTGCTAAAAAGCAGTACCAAAAAGCGAAATAATGTGTTTTTGACTAAACCAGGAAGAGTTTAAATGTCACAATTAAAACCAAAGGAAATTGTACGTTTAGGCGATATACAAATGGCAAATCATTTGCCATTTGTACTATTCGGCGGCATGAACGTACTTGAGTCAAAAGACCTTGCTTTTGAAATTGCTGAAACCTATGTGGATATCTGCAAACGCTTGGATATTCCATATGTGTTTAAAGCAAGTTTTGATAAAGCCAATCGTTCAAGCTTGAACTCTTTCCGTGGCCCAGGCCTGGAAAAAGGAATCGAGTGGTTAGCTGACATTAAAAAACACTTTAATGTGCCGATTATTACTGACGTACATGAACCATACCAAGCTGCGCCTGTTGCTGAAGTTGCGGATATTATCCAACTTCCTGCATTTTTAAGCCGTCAGACTGACCTTGTTGAAGCGATGGCGAAAACTGATGCCATCATCAACATCAAAAAAGCACAGTTCCTCGCACCACACGAAATGCGTCATATTCTGCATAAGTGTTTGGAAGCAGGGAATGACAAACTGATTCTTTGTGAACGTGGTTCAGCATTTGGTTACAATAATTTAGTTGTAGACATGTTGGGCTTTGACATCATGAAAGAAATGAATGTCCCTGTGTTCTTTGATGTTACGCATGCGCTTCAAACGCCGGGTGGTCGTGCGGATTCTGCAGGTGGTCGTCGTGCGCAAATCACGACACTGGCACGAGCAGGTATGGCGACTGGTTTAGCAGGATTGTTCTTAGAAGCTCATCCAGATCCAGAAAATGCCAAATGTGACGGTCCATGTGCGCTACGCATGTCACAGTTGGAACCTTTCTTGGCACAGTTAAAAGAGCTCGATACCTTAGTTAAAGGTTTCGCAAAGTTAGACACACACTAATTCGATACACATTGATGCGTCACTTTTGACGCATCATTTTTATTAATCAACTGAGGAATTGTTCATGAGTCAAATCGTTGACATTCGTGCACGTGAAATTTTGGACTCTCGTGGTAACCCTACCATCGAAGCAGACGTAACCTTAGCCTCTGGCGTTGTAGGCCGTGCATGTGCACCATCTGGTGCTTCAACTGGTTCTCGTGAAGCTTTAGAACTTCGTGACGGCGACAAAGCTCGTTACTTAGGTAAAGGCGTTAAAACTGCGGTTAACAACGTTAACACAGTAATTCGTGATGCATTGTTGGGTAAATCAGTATTCGAACAAAAAGACATTGATAACACAATGATCGCGCTTGACGGTACTGAAAACAAAGAAAAATTAGGTGCGAACGCAACTTTAGCGGTATCGCTAGCTGCTGCACGCGCTGCTGCTGACGAAAAGAAAATTCCACTTTTCCAATACATCGCAGACCTTCGTAATAACAGCATTTTGACTATGCCTGTTCCAATGATGAACATCCTAAATGGTGGTTCACATGCAGACAACAACGTAGACATTCAAGAATTTATGATCGAGCCAGTTGGCTTCACTTCATTCTCTGAAGCTTTACGCGCTGGTGCTGAAATTTTCCACTCATTAAAATCTGTATTGAATCAAAAAGGTTTAAACACAGCAGTGGGTGATGAAGGTGGTTTTGCGCCAAACTTACGTTCTAACGAAGAAGCAATTACAGTAATTCTTGAAGCAATTGAAAAAACTGGCTACAAAGCAGGTTCAGACATTATGCTTGCGCTTGACTGTGCATCTTCAGAATTCTACAAAGATGGTCAATACATCCTTGCAGGTGAAGGTAATAAAGCATTCACAAGCAACCAATTTGCTGACTACCTTGCTGGTTTTGCGAAACAATACCCAATCATCTCAATTGAAGATGGTTTGGACGAGTCTGATTGGGAAGGTTGGTCTTACCTCACTTCAATCCTTGGCGACAAAATCCAATTGGTTGGTGATGACCTATTCGTTACGAATCCTAAGATTCTTCAACGTGGTATCAACGAAAAAGTGGGTAACTCGATCCTGATCAAGTACAACCAAATCGGTACGTTGACTGAAACTCTAGATGCAATCTACCTTGCGAAAGCAAATGGTTACACTACAGTAATTTCACACCGTTCTGGTGAAACTGAAGATTCTACAATTGCGGATCTTGCAGTAGGTACAGCAGCGGGTCAAATCAAAACTGGTTCACTTTGCCGTTCTGACCGTGTAGCGAAATATAACCAATTACTTCGTATTGAAGAATTGACTAATGCTGCATATCGCGGTAAAGCTGAGTTCAAAGGTTTGAACTAAGCAGATCATGCTATCTATGTTAAATGTATTTGACTCCAAAGCGAGTAAAGCATTGTTGGGCCTTGCGATCTTTTTGATCGCAGGGTTTCAATATTTATACTGGTTCGGTGAAGGTGGTTATCATCAACATCAACAACTGAGTCAGAAAATACAACAACAAGTCGAACTCAATGACGAATTAAAAGAACGAAATCGTGTGCTTGCCGCTGAGGTATACGATTTAAAAAATGGCGTTGAAGCTATTGAAGAGCATGCTCGTCTAGATTTAGGTTTAATTAAACCGCATGAAACTTTCGTACAGATGAGTACGATCAGTACTCAGTACAAACCAATTTATATTGATCCAAACGCAAAAGTAGACCTACGTACCAATGAGTCAGAACCCGCCGAACTTCCACCCGAACCTTAAATTGTGGGCCATTATTCCTGCTGCTGGTTCAGGAAGTCGATTTTCTAAAACTGAACTAAAACAATATCAAAACATTGCGGGTCTAACGGTGCTTGAACACACAGTTGCACGTCTCAACCAATTGCCTTTAACAGGCTATGTATTGGCTATAGGCGAGCAAGATAATGTTGCGCAGACCTTGGCACTCACTAATCAAGAGAAGGCTCATTTTTGTTTAGGCGGTGCAGAGCGTGTGCATTCTGTACTCAATGCATTGCAATATCTATCTAAGATTGCCAATGATGATGATTGGGTATTTGTTCATGATGCAGCACGACCATGTGTCTCACAGTTGAGTTTAGAAGATTTAGTTCAATCGGCAGTAGAAACTGAGCAAAGTGCGATTCTCGCCATTCCCGTACGCGATACATTAAAACGAGTTGAAACGGCGCCACTTATATCAACAACGGTAGATCGTTCAACTTTATGGCAAGCACAGACACCACAAATTGCCAAATTGGGTGTACTTAAAAATGCCATTGAACAAGCGCTTGCCGCTGGTGCGACCATCACAGATGAGGCAAGTGCTTTAGAATTTTTCGGTGAGCATGTCAATGTCGTGCAGGGTCGTTCGGACAATATTAAAATTACCTATCCTGATGACTTGGAATTGGCACGTTTAATTTTAGCGTCTCAAGTTAATAGATGATTATTTCAAGGAATATTTAAGGGAAAGTGATTTTTACTGTCGCTTTAATCTATAATTCCCGCATCCTTTTTAGATCTGTTTCGCAATGATCCCTTCTCAACAGTATCGTTTTTTACGTCAGTCATTACGCGATGGCCGCAGTATAAAACACGATTCTTCTCGATGGGCTAAACTTCATTTAGACCCGTGGTTACTTTGCTTCTTGGTACTCAATGCAATATTGGGGCTGATGGTTGTCTATAGTGCGACCGCAGAAGACTCGGGAATGGTGCTGCGTCAAGCCACAAGTTTTGGCGTGGGCTTTATTGTGATGCTGATCTGCGCGCAAATTCCACCCAAAGTTTACCAATCTATGAGTCCGTACTTATATGCCATCGGTATATTTTTACTGTTGTTGGTTTTGGTTATTGGTGAAAAAAGGATGGGGGCGAAACGCTGGATTAGCTTGCCGGGTATCGGCAGTATGCAGCCGAGTGAGTTTATGAAATTTGCCATGCCACTGATGATGGCGTGGTATTTTGCGCGAAAACCATTTCCACCGAAATTTTTACAAATCGTCGGGGCATTAATTTTATTATTGATTCCATTTGCATTGGTCGCTTTACAGCCCGACTTGAATATTGGTTTGATTATTCCGGGTATTTTTGTTTTATTTTTAAGTGGTATGTCTTGGCGTTTGATTGCAGGTGCTTTAACAGCCTTTGCGATTGCAGCACCTGTACTCTGGATGTTCTTTTTGCAGGAATATCAGAAAAAACGTGTACTGACGTTATTTGACCCGGAGTCTGACGCGCTTGGTGCAGGTTGGAATATTATTCAGTCTAAAATTGCCATTGGTTCAGGTGGTTTAATGGGTAAGGGTTATACCGAAGGGACACAGTCGCACTTGGGTTATCTTCCAGAGCATCATACTGACTTTATTATGTCGACCTATGCAGAAGAATTTGGCTTTATTGGTGTTTTCCTTTTATTTAGTTTGTTTACAGCAATTATTGTTCGCTGTCTGATTATTGGACTAAATTCTTTCCATAATTTTGGACGACTTTATGCAGGGGCGATGGGCTTAACTTTCTTCTTCTTTGTATTTTTGAACTCAGGTATGGTTAGTGGGATTTTGCCTGTAACAGGCGATCCATTACCTTTGATGAGTTATGGGGGGACGGCAGTCATATCCATGCTTGCAGGTATGGGGATTGTGATGTCGATTCATACGCATCGTTAAATTTTAAAGCTGGAATTAATCCGGCTTTTTTTATATTTAAAATTTTGGCATTTAAAAAATGGAAGCTGATGTTGATAGATATTTTTCGTGATTCTGAATCGATGTTGGATGAGCTATATAACGAGTTAAGTCATTCAGCATTTATTGGTGGCGTGCAGCGACTTGATTTAGTCTATGAATGTTGTGAATTATCCATGGAGCATGGTGAAGCCATTTTACAACTTTTAGAATCACGCCAAGATATATCTGCACTCGCATTATTTCGAATTCAATTTGAAGCTGTGGTGAGGGCATATTGGTTACTAATGGTTGCCTCTAATATAGAAATTCAGAAATTTGAAATTCAACGAGAAGAAGAGTTGCTTCAGAATGTGAAAATTCCTACCGTAGCTGAAATGATTACAAAGTTAGAAAATGTTGTAGAAATTAAGCATATTGTTGAAATGTTTAAAGAGTTTAAGTTCTATTCGTTAAAGCATTTGCATTCGATTGTGCATACTGGTCGAAACTCATTAATTCAGCGAAAAGCTGGGTTGGCGGATGCTCAGCGCATAATAATAGTGAAGCAAGTCAATGGATTTATCATAATGGCAGCTCAAATTTTGCTAAGGCATGCCGCTAAAGAAAAATATATTCATCATATCCATGAAAAATTTAGAGGCTGTTTTCAAATGCAAGACGATATTACAGCAGAAAAAAAAGCCGAAATTGATCGTAAATATAATAAAGCCCTCAAGTGAGGGCTTTATTTAGATATTAATTAATGTAGGAACCATGTGTAGTAGCCCCATAACATGAGTGGCCAAGCGAGGAAGGGGCTAAAAAGCCATTTCCAGAACCAATGGTGTGGTGTAAAACCCACACCATGCACAAAACCACCTGAAATACCTATCATGATGAACATCAGCGCTCGATGGCTATATCCACCATTGTCATCCAGCATGGCAGCAGGATGTACAAGTAACACGGCTGCCAAAGGAAAAGCTAACAGGCAGGAAATGACCATTGCAAATTTATTTGGCTTCTTTTCTACAAGTGATTTTTCTACAGCAGCATCAGTCATTTGTTATTCCTCATCTAGATCTTGATGATGTTCGATGTAAAGCGCACTAAGTACACCTGCAAAACATGCCATCAAAATACCGAGAATCCAAGCAAAATACCACATCGTCTTTTCTCCTTAGACACAGCCTTAGTATAGGCTGTGTGAATTCTCTTCAATATGTTTGTTAGTGACTACACCCCACATCTTGTAGTAACACCAAGTTGTGTAGCACAGGATAAGTGGGACAAAAATACATGCTGCAACTGTCATCACAGTTAGGGTATTTTTACTTGATACCGCATCCCACATAGTCAAACTTACAGTTGGGTTGATGCTCGATGGCATAAGGAAAGGGAACAATGCAAAACCAGCAGTTAAGATTGCACCAATGACTGCCAAGCTTGAACCAAGGAAGCTGAAACCTGCTTTACCTTTACCTGCGGCAAGGATGATGATCAGCGCACCTAAAATAGCCATGATTGGCGCAATCATAGTAATTGGATAAGTACTGTAATTGTTCATCCAACCTGGGTTGGCATTGGTGATCACTTCTTTAGCTAATGGGTTTGCAACGCCATTAGTGTCAAACGGTTGAGCTAATGTGTAGCCTTGGATATTACCGAAGTATAACCATGCGCCTGCCAGTAAGAAGCAAACTAAGAATACGATACCCATAAGCTGAGTTGCTTTTGCAGAGCGTGCGCGTAGATCGCCGTCTGTACGAAGCATGAGCCATGCACCACCGTGAGCGCAAAGCATAGATAAACTCACGATACCGCAAACTAAAGCGAATGGGTTAAGCAGTGCAAAGAAGCTCCCTGTATAAGTCGAGCGAACAGTTTCGTCCATAGTGAATGGAACACCAAGGAACATATTACCAAACGCAACACCAAATACGAGGGCAGGAACGGCACCACCAATTGCTAAACCCCAGTCCCAAGAATTACGCCACTTGGTATTTTCAAGTTTAGAACGGTAGTCAAAACCGACTGGACGTAAGAAGAGAGCGAAGAGTACCAGTAACAGCGCCCAATACATGCCTGAGAATGCAGTTGCATATACCATTGGCCATGCTGCAAACAGTGCACCACCGGCAGTAATAAACCATACTTGGTTACCGTCCCAGTGTGGGGCAATCGTATTGATTGCCGCACGACGTTCTTCGTCTTTTTTACCTACGAATGGCATGATCGCCATTGAGCCCATATCGAAGCCATCGGTGAGGGCGAAGCCGATCAGTAGGACACCGACTAAAACCCACCAAATGATTTTGAGTAATTCATATTCGATCATGCTTGAGCCTCCTCATTTGCCTTTTTTGCAGCTTCAAGTTTCTCGAAGTGGTATTTACCAGTATGTAGAGAACTTGGGCCAAGGCGTGAGAATTTAATCATTAAGTACATTTCAATGATCAGCAGTACAGTGTAGAACGCTGCCAATGCAAGGATAGAACCCCATACATCACCTGTACTTAAGCTAGAAGCTGAAAGATGTGTAGGTAGAACTTCACCGATAGTCCAAGGTTGACGACCAACTTCGGCAACATACCAACCTGTTTGTGCTGCAATCCAAGGTAATGGCAGGGCAAATAAAGCAAACTTTAATAACCAAGGTTTGTTTTCTGCATTACGTTTACCGACAGCAAAGGTAGCAAGTACGAACAGAAGGAGCATTAAGAAACCAGAAGCAACCATTGCACGGAATGCCCAGAACAAGCTTGGAACATGTGGAATAGTGTCTTTTGCAGCAGCTTTGATTTGATCATCAGAAGCATCGACCACTTTGTCTGTGTATTTTTTCAGAAGCAGACCATAACCCAAGTCTTTTTGAGACTCAGCAAATGCTGCTTTAAGTTCAGGAGACGTATCGCCTGCACGAAGTTGTTCTAACTGTGAGTAAGCCACCATACCGTTACGAATACGCGCTTCGTGTTGTACGATCAGGTCTTTAATACCTATCACTTCTTTGTCAGTTGAACGTGTTGCAATAATCCCCATGACATAAGGAATTTTGATCGCGTAGTCAGTAGACATGGTTTCTTTATTTGGAATACCAAACAAAGTGAATGGCGCTGGAGCTGGGTGAGTGTCCCATTCAGCTTCAATTGCAGCAAGTTTAGTTTTTTGTACATCACCAATTTCATAACCAGATTCATCACCTAGTAAGATCACTGAAAGTGTAGAAGCTAAACCAAAGATAGCAGCGATAGCGAATGAACGACGCGCAAATGGCAAGTCACGCTTTTTCAATAAGTAGTAACTTGAAATTGCCAGTACGAAAATAGCACCAGTCACATAACCTGCAGATACGGTATGTACGAATTTAACCTGAGCCACAGGGTTGAAAATCAATGCACCGAAGTCCACCATTTCCATACGCATGGTTTCATAGTTAAAAGCAGAACCAACAGGGTTTTGCATCCAACCATTGGCCACTAAAATCCATAGTGCAGACATGTTCGAGCCAAGCGCAACTAACCAAGTGACAGCCAAATGCTGAACTTTGGATAGGCGATCCCAGCCGAAGAAGAATAAACCAATAAATGTTGATTCAAGGAAGAATGCCATCAGACCTTCAATGGCTAATGGTGCACCGAAAATATCACCGACATAGTGCGAGTAATACGCCCAGTTAGTACCGAACTGAAACTCCATGGTCAAACCAGTAGTAACACCTAATGCGAAGTTAATACCGAAGAGTTTTCCCCAGAATTTAGTCATGTCTTTATAAATTTCTTTGCCAGAAATCACATAGGTGGTTTCCATAATGGCAAGAATAAAAGCCAGACCTAAAGTCAGCGGAACAAAAATAAAGTGATACATCGCGGTCATTGCAAATTGGAACCGCGAAAGATCGACCACGCTTTCAGAAATCATCAACGTGTCTCCTTGATTTGGGAAGGACTGCCAGCAATATGCTCGGCAACTTGATTGTCAAAGTTTTTAGGGATGGTAGGGGCGTCGAACCAGATGTTCTTAATGATCATTAAAATAATCACTTTAATTATTAGTATTGCGGTTATTTCTCTGACCACACGACGATTTAAATCTTTGAATTTTAAGCTCATGGAGATAAGCCTATTCTTTAAACTTGTACTATATTATTAACAAATATACACAAAAAGCAAATAGGTTGAACAGTTAAAATAAAAATATATTATTAAAGTGTTTTAATACAATAACTTAATCGTTTTAATGATTTAAAAATAAACTAATTCTGTTATTTAAATACCTGACTAAAATACTTATATTTAAACTTTTTAAACCCGACTAAATTGCTTATGTATCTAATTTAAATTCTGACTAATTTACTATATTTACTAAAAGTTATATTGTTAATAATGAGAATCTTTATTGAATGAATAAGATTTGTATTTATTATTTTTAAGTTTAGCTAAATAAATCCGTTGTTGATGTGGTGCTAGTAAACGATCGTTATACGGATGATATTGAATAGGCGTGTCTAGTTTTTTTAATTGTTTTTATAAACCACTGATAAATGATGAAATTAGCTTATTTTAGTTCTGAGACATTTTATTTGAGTAAAAAAAAGACATACCGGAGTATGTCTTTTGGGGGAGATATTGCAGCTTAGAAGTCGTAACGTAGACCAAGAGAAAGTGCAGTTGCATTTTCATCACCGATACCTGAGATACCGTTACCGAAGCTACGACCTTCTTTCCAAGGATTAAGTTTTGAATTTTTGTCGTTAATTACAGTTGCTAAGTTGCCGTATACCCGTAGGGTGCTGTCCAATTTGTGTTCGACACCTACACCAACTAAGCTTGCATTTGCGTCATCTGCATCTACATCACGGTAGAAATATTCACCGCGTACAGAAGTTTTAGGTGTTACTTTGTATTCGCCAGCTACACCAAAGACTTGAGCATCTGGGTTTGCCGTATCATTATCGTGTTTTGCAATTTGATATAACGCACCTAAGTTAAATGCTTCGGTGAGTTTGTATGCACCTGCAATACGGAAGGCATCGCGGCCTGCACTGCCAGCAGCATTTGCAGCATTTTCGTCATATTTTTCATATGCCGCAGCAAAGTCGATCGGACCTTCTTTGTAGGTTAAAGCTAAGTCATAAGCTTTGTTGTCGTCTTTGCCCTCTTTTACACCTTCTGCAGGAGGAGTGGTGGTAGCATCAACACGTCCGATATTGGTGCCTGAGTGCATAGATATTGCAGCGAGGACGTTAAAGCCGCCACCAAATTTTGGTGATTTATATTCGATGGTGTTTTCGTTACGTTCATCAAATTTTAAGTTGCCTACGCGAGTTACGTTACGTACGTCACCGACCATATCACCGAAGAAGTTAACTGGACCACGTGCAACTTTGAATGGGCTATCGAAGCGACCTACACGTGCTTGACCATAAGTACCGCTTTTTAAGCCAACAAATGTATCACGTGTTGAAAAATCTACGCCTTTGCTGTCTTGGCTACCGCTTGCAAAGTTTACTTCTTGCTCAATTTGAGCGAATACGTTGAGGTCATCATTAATTTTTTGATCTACTTTGAAGCCTAAGCGTGAAGCGTTAGAAGAAAGACCAACTTCGTTGTAATCTTTACCATCATCTAGATAGTCAAGAGAGACATGTGCACGGCCATAAATTTTTACATCTGCAGCAGATGCCATCATTGGTGTAAGAATTGTTGCCCCGATTGCTAATGCACATAGAGTTTTTTTCATTTGAAGCTCCAGAAGACTTTTCCAGTCATATCAATATGTTTTATCAGTAGCTTGGCTAGAAGTAATTTCGCTATCTAATGGCGCTAAGTATTCATTACAAATAAGACAGTTCTATTAAGGAAATATTTCAAAACGGTGAAAGGTGACTTTTGGTTTAAATTACTTTTATACTTATAAAAAGCAATATTTATTAAATGCTTAGAGTTGTATTGAACAGTAAATTTTGCAGCTAAAAGTTCTTGGGATAATATTCGAGACATAAAAAATGGAGCCGAAGCTCCATTGATCATCACTTTAAACTCAATTGAACTTAAAGTGCTGCTTTGATTTTTTCGCCAATGGCTTTGATTTTTTCCATATCGCCCATTTGTGCGGCATGTTTACCTAATTCATGCACTGAAGTCGGTATTAGGTGGAAATGTACATGCGGAACAGTTTGACCCGCAGCAGCGCCAGACAACTGCATCAATACGATACCTTTCACGTCTAAGGCTTTTTCCATTGCTTTCGCAACTTTTTGAGCAACCTGAATAGTATAAGCAGCCGCTTCTGGATCTAAATCAAGCAGTGTAATAGCAGGGGTTTTAGGAATTACGAGCGTATGACCTTCGGCCTGTGGCATGACATCCATAAAAGCGAGTACTTGATCATCTTCATAGACTTTAAACGCAGGAAGTTCTCCACGTAAAATCCGAGCAAAAATATTTTGATCATCATAAGTCATTGCTAAATTCCTTGAGCGAATTGAATCGTAATTATTTACAGTTCAATTCTTTCTGACGATCTTTGATCGCGTCAAGTCGTTGTTGCTCTTTTTCTGAAAATTTAGGCTTAGTTGTGTAGCAATTGTCATTGCCAAACTTCGCTTTAGCGTCAGGATCTTTAAAGCAGAAACCTTTCGATGCATAAATCACATCATGGTCATTTTTCAACTTTTGGCATTCTTGCTCAGATGCTAAAACAGCAGTAGAAGCCCCGATTAAAGTTACAGCACCTAGCAAAGTTGCGAGGGTAAATTTGTTCATGCGAGTTTCCTCTGTCATTTGTAACAATGTGTGTTATGACACTAGAGTACAATATGATGGTTATTTATCGTTATTCAATGGCGAGTTATTACTCAATTGTAATTTTACTCCATTTTTCATACATAATCATAGCGCTTGAAAAATCACTGTTTTCTTCAGCTTGATCGCTTGCTGCTTGGATTAAATTTTGCGTCAAAGAGAGCACCGGTGCTGAAAGTTTTGCTTGTCGCACCAGATCAACAGCAATTCCCGTATCTTTTGCAAGTAATGGAAGTGCAAAGGTTAATGGGAAGCTACGATTCAGTACGCGCTGCGGTAAAACTGTTTCAGTCACATTACTTTTACCGCTCGACGCATTAATACAATCGAGTGCTTCATGTAAGTTCACGCCATGCGCTTTTAAGGTGGTGAATCCTTCAGCAACTGCACAAAGATTTACAGCCATTAACATGTTGTTTACAGCTTTGACGGCAAAACCCGCACCCGGTTCACCTACATGTTTAATCAGTTTGCCAAATGTTTGGATCGCAGGTAATGCACGTTCAAAGGCTACTTTGTCACCACCAATCATGACGGTTAATGTTCCCGTTTCAGCGCCAATGGTTTGTCCACTCACAGGGGCATCTAAGAATGCAACATTTTGCTGCTTTAAGGCAGCAGCGAGTTTTTTTGCAGATTCGGGTACACCGCTGGTACAGTCGACCCAAATCGAGCCTGATTTCAGCGTTACACTCGCAATTAAATTTTCAACATCTTGGCTGATGGGTAGGCAAGAAAAAATAATGTCCGCTTGTACTGCTTGCTCTATAGCAACCGCTTGCGTACCAAATTCAGCAGCATGTTGTTCTGCCTTGGTAAAGTTTCGATTCCAGACATAAACCGTGTCGAACTGTTTTGGTAGGTGTGCTGCCATACGGTAACCCATTGCGCCCAATCCAATAAATGCAACTGACTGAATCATCTTTACTTTACCCTCTAAATTTTTATTTCAATAAACTGGATCTTTGTGTAAGCCACTGGGTCAAAGTTGGCCAAAATTGATTGGCACTTTTTTGACTCGACATCAGGCCGAGGTGACCACCGGGAATGAGAGTAAACGTGACATCTTGACTACTTGTCAATTCGCCTAAAGGACTTGCTGCATCTGCCGTAACAATTTGATCGGTAGAACCCGCGCCAATCAACAATGAACAGTGGATATTTTTTAATTGAATAACTTTATCTTTCAATTGAATAATGCCGTTTTTAAGCGGATTTTGTAGCCAAACATTGAACACCATGTCTTGGTTAATGCCACCCGGATAGTCAATCATGTGATTGAGAAAATCGCCCATGGTTGCATGTTCATACAGGTCATGCAGATTATCTAAGTTAGATAAAAATTGCTTTTGGCTTTTGAACCAACCAATTGGATCGACGATTTTAAATCCAATCGCATTAAGCACGCCCGGTGTATGGATAAAATGTTTAGGAATTTTCCCAGTGTAAACAGTATCTTGTAAATTCTTACTACGTGAAAGCAAGCGATTGGTTTTTTGAAATAACTTTCCGATACGACCTGAGGCATAGCTATCAATTGGTGCGCCCATCACCATGAGATTTTTAACATGTTCAGGTTGATGTAATGCGGTATACAGCGTGACAAAGACTCCAGCCATGCTCCAACCGTGTAGCGAGATGTATTGACTATCTGCATGCTCACAAATTTGATCAATACAATGTGGAATCACATCATCAATAAACGATAGAAAATTTAAGAAACGATCTTGATAGTTTAATTTTCCCCATTCCAGCAAATAGACATCAAAGCCACTGTGTTGAAAATGTTTAACCAATGAGCGATATGGATACAAATCATAAATCGCCATATTGATGGCCAGTGGAGCAACAAACACTAAGGGTTCTTTATATTTACGATCAGGCGAAGCGTAATACCGAACTTTTGCATGTTTATATTCAGTAATTACTTCATAGGGTGTCGATTGAGAAAGGACCAGCGATTTTGCATTAAACACACGTGTAGACAAGTGTTTAATTTTCTTTTGCTGCGCCAGAAATTTCTGTTTGAAAGGATGCATAACTGTCAATTGCCTAAGTCCTTGTAGGATTGGTCGAAGTCTAAGCGATAATTTCGTATTTTACCTTGACCTTAAATAGCTTAGACGCTCAAAATATTGGCAATTCTTCACAAAGGCAGTTCTTCGCGACTGAGTAATACAGATGAGCCAACAAGACGACATCGAATACCAATTAGAGACTTTAGCGATTCGTACAGGTCATACTCGTACTTTTGAGGGTGAACATAGCGAGCCAATTTTCCTGACTTCATCATTTGTTTGTGAAAGTGCAGCAGATGCCGCAGCAAAATTTTCAGGTCAAATTGAAGGCAATACCTATTCACGTTATACCAACCCAACTGTACAAGCTTTCGAAAAACGTTTAGCTGTTTTGGATGGTGCTGAAGCCGCGGTTGCGACAAGTTCAGGTATGGCGGGCGTACACGCGATCACTTTGGCGTATTTGAAAGCTGGCGATCATGTGGTGTGTTCACGTGCTGTCTTTGGTTCGATCATTTCTCTGTTTGAAAAATATGTCATCAAATTTGGTGTTGACGTTACTTTTGTTGATTTGGAAGATTTAGATGCTTGGAAACAAGCGATTCGTCCAACTACACGCCTATTGTTTATTGAAACACCGTCAAACCCATTAGCTCAAGTAGGTGATTTACAAGCCATTGCTGATATTGCACATGCGCATGGGGCATTATTTGCAGTCGATAATACCTTCTGTACACCAGTGTTACAGCAACCGATTAAATTTGGTGCGGACCTCGTGATCTATTCATCAACAAAATATATTGATGGTCAAGGTCGTGCGCTCGGTGGTGCTGTTGTAGGTAGTGCAAAATTGATGGAAGAGATTACAGGTGTTATTCGTACACTGGGTAACTCGATGAGCCCATTCAATGCATGGATCTTCCTGAAAGGCCTAGAAACTTTAAGCTTACGTATGAAAGCCCACTGTGCAAGTGCTCAAACTTTAGCTGAATGGTTAGATGCACACCCGAAAGTTGAAAAAGTGTACTATGCGGGACTTCCAAATCATGAAGGTCATGAGTTGGCGAAAAAGCAACAAAAAGGCTTTGGCGGAGTTGTATCGTTTGTTGCGAAAGGCGAACGTGAAGGCGCTTGGACAGTGATTGATAATACCAAGTTCCTTTCTATTACAAGTAACTTGGGTGATGTAAAATCAACAATTACTCATCCTGCAACGACTTCTCATGGCAGAATGTCAGCAGAAGCGAAAAAAGCAGCAGGGATTAGCGAAGGTTTAATTCGTGTATCTGTTGGTTTAGAAGATATTAATGATATTATTCGCGATCTTTCACGCGGTTTAGATCTTATCTAAAGTGAATTCATCAGTTTTGTTCGGAGATTTTTATGAACATTAATATGCTCATGCAGCAAGCTCAACGCATGCAAAAAGAAGTTGAGAGCAACATTAAAAAAGCCAAGGAAGAGCTTGCACAAGTTGAAGTTCACGCTGAAGCAGGTGGTGGTCTGGTTAAAGTTACTATGACTGCACGTCATGTAGTGAAACGTATCGAAATCAATCCTGAACTACTTCAAGATGATGCAGATATGATTGAAGACTTAATTGCAGCGGCAATGAATGATGCTTCACGTCAAGCTGAAGTGATTTCAGAAGAAAAACTGAAATCTGCAAACTCTGGTATGGGTCTTCCACCAGGTCTTTCAGGTTTATTCTAAGGAATACGTTGAATGTTTAGTGATCGTTTTGATCAACTTGTACAGGCATTGCGTATTTTGCCAAGCGTTGGGCCAAAGTCGGCTCAACGTATGGCACTGCACTTAATCATGAAAAATAGGGAAGGCGCTGTTGGTTTGGCATATGCATTGACTGAAGCAACCAACTATATTCATGAATGTTCCATTTGCCATTCATTGACTGAAGATGAAGTATGCAATATTTGCATCTCTTCAGAGCGTGATGATCAACTGCTTTGCGTGGTTGAATCTCCAGCAGATGTCATGGCAATCGAGCAAAGTGGCAGTTTTAGAGGGAAATATCATGTATTGGGTGGACATTTGTCACCACTCGATGGTATTGGCCCCGACGAAATTGGTATTCCATATTTAATTCAACGACTAAGTGATGGTAAAGTGCAGGAAGTGATCTTGGCGACCAATGCAACGGTTGAAGGTCAAGCGACAGCACATTATTTGGTTGAAGCGACCAAGCATTTACCAATACAAATGACCCGTATTGCACAGGGTGTACCACAGGGTGGTGAGCTTGAATATGTGGATAGCCATACCTTAAGTCAGGCCGTGCATAACCGAATGCGAATGAAATAACTATAGAGCGAAACTCGTTTCGCTTTGTATAAAATTCACCTAATTATTTATACTTAATAACGATTAAAGTTTTTGTTTATAATGAATAAAAAAGCCAAATAAAAGAAATAAGTCACTAAAATAACGTTTTTCCTTATAGATAAATAATATATATCAGTTAATATAAGCTCATAGAGCATCTAAAATTAGACTCAGCAACTTATGTATCAATTCATTCAAAATCAGCCAGATTTAAATTGCGTTTTAAATCTTATGGACCAAAGCTCGATTTACGGACTCGACACCGAGTTTATAAAAGTAGATACCCTGTGGCCCAAACTTGGACTTTTCCAAATTAATGTACAAAATCAGGTGTATTTACTTGATGGTACAACCCTCGATTTAAGCCAATTCTGGCAAAAATTATTTGCGGCTCAGCAAAACATTTTTCATGCTTGTAGTGAAGATATCGACCTGATTTATCACTATGCACAGCATAAGTCTTTAGAAAATGTCTTTGATACACAAGTTGGGATGTCATTTTTAGGGCATGGCTTACAAGTCAGCTATCAAAATGCCTTAAAAACTATGCTCGATGTCGATATTGATAAAGATCAGACACGTTCAGATTGGTTGGCTCGTCCACTCAGTGCCGAGCAATTGAACTATGCAGCGAATGATGTACATTATTTAATGAATTTAAGCCATACGATTCAGAATGAATTGGCTGCGAAAAGTTTATTAAATTGTGTGCTTGAGGACTGCAAAAATTTAACTTATGAAATTGGCACTGAAACGCCGATCCATATGCTGTATCACGATATTGGTAATTATCGACATTCACGTCGTCAGCTCATGCAAATTCAGCAATTGGCCGTTTGGCGTGAGCAAATGGTGAAAGCCTTAAATCAGCCACGTAGCTTTATTCTTAAAAACTCAACCATCATTGATATGGTAGAAAAAAATCCAAAAAATAATTTTCAATTGAGTGCAGTGAAAGACATTCGTCCGAACATTGTGCGTGAGCATGGTAAAATTTTTTTAGATTTGTTGAAGTTTTTACCTGAGCAAGCTGAATGGCCGCTGCGTATGGCACGTCCAATTCGTCATTCGTCTCAGGATATTGGTTCGCGCGTCGATACCGTTATTCAGCGTGCAGTACAAGAAACCTCTGTGCCTAAAGAAGTTTTAATGCGCAAAAAATGGTTAAATGCCTTGTATCAGCATGTGGTATTTCATAATGATGAACAGGATTTACCGAGCTATTTGTTGGGCTGGCGCTATGATTTGCTGACGAAGCCTTTAATTGAAGTGCTGCATGCCGATGAAAGTTATCTTTCTGGTCAAATGAAAGTGTTGGAATAAGTTCTGATTGATTAAAGAACTATCACTTATACAAATTCACGACTGATGCGTTAATAAACACTAATGTATCAGTCTTTTTTTTGATGTATCCTTTGCCTTGCGTTTAATGAGTATTGATTCAATTATGTACTGTTCTATCTACAAATCGAGCAAAAAAGATGAAATGTATCTTTATATTGCTCGTCCTGAAGTTAATGAAAACGAAACTGAAGTGACAGATCCACTTGCAGTAATGCCTGATGCTTTACGTACAGCATTTGGTCGTGCCACATTTGTCATGGATCTAGAACTCAGTGAATCACGCAAACTTGCACGTGTGAACGTATTACACGTCATAGATTCTATTGAAACAAAAGGATTCTTTATTCAGATGCCTCCAGAAGGTTTAATTGACCCAAATGCAGTTGAGCCAGAAGGCTTGCGCGGCGCTTAAGTTAATTCAGGAGTTGTGAAAATGAATGGTGTAGTATCGGTATTGGACTCAATTCCTGAAAGCAGTATTGCAATTACGGTTTACTTAGGTGGGGCTGTAATTGCTTTGTTGTGTTGGTATGGGCTGATGAAGCGCTTACCCAAAACGATCGGTGCCATTGGTTGGCTTATCGTATTTGCTATTTTATTAACACCAACCGTTTCTGAAGGTTCAAATGCAGCAATCGCACCTGCGATTTTTGGTTTGATTTTTGGTGTATTAACAAAAGATCAGCCATTGGTTTGGTTGAATCTATCGCTGATTCTCTTTGTGGTGGGTATTGGTTTAGTCCTCGGCTATTTTTGGACAAAATACAATGCAGCGAAACCACAGCACGTTGTAAACAAGAAAATTTCACCGCTTTAAATAAAAAAATAAGGTTATGTCATGTCTGTTGAAACTCAACAATTTACTGGTACAGATCAATATATTGCGACCGATAGCATAAAACTTGCAGTAAAAGCTGCACGTTCATTGCAAAAGCCACTTTTGGTTAAAGGTGAGCCGGGGACAGGTAAAACACTTTTAGCCGAACAAGTGGCTGAAAGTTTAGGCCTTAAGCTCATTACTTGGCATATTAAATCGACGACCAAGGCTCAACAAGGTTTGTACGAGTACGACGCCGTATCTCGTCTGCGTGATAGTCAGTTGGGCGATGACCGTGTTTATGACATCAAAAACTATATTAAGCCAGGTAAACTTTGGGAAGCATTCACTAGTGAAGAACGTTGTGTACTTTTAATCGATGAAATTGATAAAGCAGATATCGAATTCCCTAATGATTTGCTACACGAACTCGATAAAATGTCATTCTTTGTGTACGAGACAGGTGAAACGATTACGGCAACACAACGTCCAATCGTGATCATTACTTCAAATAATGAAAAAGAACTTCCAGATGCCTTTTTGCGTCGTTGTTTCTTCCATTATATTGAGTTCCCTGACGAAGCAACCATGCGTGAAATCATTGATGTTCATTTTGAAAATATTTCAAATACCTTGGTTTCTGAAGCACTACAAATCTTCTTTAAATTACGTCAAGTTCCGGGTTTAAAGAAGCCGCCTTCAACTTCTGAGTTGATTGATTGGTTGAGTTTGCTGATGGCGGATGATATGCCAGAAGATATTTTACGCAACACAGATAAATCGAAATCAATTCCACCGCTTTATGGTGCCTTGATTAAGAACGAACAAGATGTGCAATTACTTGAACGTCTAGCATTTATGTCACGTCGTTAATTGATATCAATTCTATAAAAGATTTAAAAGCCGGTTATCCGGCTTTTATTTTGAGCATTAAAAAATATAAAGGTGAATTATGCAGACAAGTGCATACGTATCTCGTGTACACATAGCTGTACCTAGGAGGTTTAAGTCGGCAGCACTCTTGTTGGTTGCGAGTTTTTATTTTTCTAGTTTTAGCTATGCAATGGATGATGCTCAGTTTGAACAGCAGCATCAACAGCTACTCCAAGATGCGTATTGGGCGTAAAGAAAAGCTAATTGATCAATCAGATCATCTTGCAGCTCAAACGGCCATTCAGCAAAAGGCCTGTGCTGCAACTGTACTTGAGCTGAAATACTATGATTTTGTGATCTTGAACCTAAGCGATTTTAACCGCTATAGAAACCATCAAGGTTTTTATAAAATCGTATCTATTCAAAAGTTGCAGCAAGATCGCCTCAAAGTTCAGCACAAATATGAAACTCTTAAACAATCGCTTAACAATAGAAATGCGACTTGCGAATAAATCATGCTGTATGTGTTTCTTTGGGTAGTAGGGCAACGTATATGAACACGCAGTAAAAGCTTTTGGCTTTACTTGTAGAGATCAATTTTTCATAATGGTATGCGTAAAGGCAAGACTCAGTTGCAGATGAAATAACAAGATCACATGCATTCACACTGGATTTGACCTCTTAATATTTAATTTTTATTGGATTTTATTCGCCTATGTTTGTGCGATTGTTTTATACCCTTCGAAAATATGGTGTTCCAGTTTCAACCCGTGAATTGATTGACTTGAACCAAGCAGTGGCAGCAGGGCTGGTCTTTGCAGATAAAAATGAATTTTATCAGCTTGCAAAAACCGTCATGGTTAAAGATGAACGTTACTTTGATAAGTTCGACCGTGCCATGAAGGACTATTTTGACGGTATTGCCACCTTTGATTTAGACGAGCTACTAAATCAGGTACATAAACTGCCAAAGGATTGGTTTGACCTTGAGCTCATCGAAAAACATCTAACACCAGAACAACGAGAAGAATTAAAAAAAGCTGGTTCATTAGAAGAACTGATGAAAATGCTCGAAGAGCGTTTGCGTGAGCAGCATAAAAAGCATCAGGGTGGTAATCGAATGATCGGTACGGGTGGTACTTCGCCATTTGGTGCCTATGGTGACCATCCTGAAGGTGTGCGTATCGGTGGGCCTGGTCGAAAACGATCTGCGGTGAAAGTGTGGGAACAACGACAATACCGAAACCTAGATGATGAGCAGATTCTCGGAAGTCGTCAGATGCAGATGGCTTTGCGTCGTTTGCGTAAATTCGCCCGTCAAGGTGCAGCAGAAGAGCTAGATATCGATGGAACTATTCGTGAAACTGCCAAACAGGGTATTTTGGATGTGCAGTTGGTTCCTGAACGACGTAACCGCATTAAAGTATTGATGCTGTTTGATGTTGGGGGCTCGATGGATTCACATATTGCCCAATGTGAGAAGCTCTTTACCGCTGCAAAAACGGAATTTAAAACTTTAGAGTATTTCTATTTTCATAACTGTTTATATGATTATGTATGGAAAGACAATATTCGCCGTTCAAGCACGCGTATGAATACATGGGATCTATTCAACACCTATGGTCGAGATTACCGTGTCATCGTTGTCGGTGATGCGAGTATGGCACCATATGAGTTGAACTCGGCAGGTGGATCTGTGGAATATATGAATGATGAAGCGGGTCAGGTGTGGTTACAGCGCTTACGCAATCATTTTGATAAAACAGCGTGGCTAAACCCTGAAGAAGAAAGTTATTGGCATTACACCCAAACCATAGCTGCGATTAAACAAATCTTTGAAGATCATATGTTCCCGATGACCCTAAAAGGTGTGGAAGATATGACGAAATATTTAGCGCGCTAAAGCGTTAAAAACGCTACTTTTTCTTATCAATGATGTTTATATTACTTACTCCAATTTTGCATTGTTTCTTATTTTCAAAATTGGATAGTATTTAAAAGTCTTTGTTTTGCATACAACATGAAGGAAATATGATGGATCATCAAATTAATGGTATCGCATTACCTAATGAAGAAGGTTTCTTCGGTGAATACGGTGGGCAGTTCATTCCACCAGATTTAAAACAGGCAATGGATGACATTAATGTTGCTTATGAGCAAATTCGTCATACAGAAGAATTTCAAAATGAATTGAAAGAGTTGTTTGCACACTATGTTGGACGTCCTAGTCCATTGTTTTATGCAAAGCGCTTGTCTGACAAATTAGGTGGCGCACAAATCTACCTAAAGCGTGAAGACCTCAACCATACCGGTGCGCATAAAATTAACCACTGCCTTGGCGAAGCTTTGTTAGCAAAATACATGGGTAAAACCAAAGTGATTGCTGAAACCGGCGCAGGTCAGCATGGTGTAGCATTGGCAACGGCTTGTGCCTTAGTGGGCATTCCATGTGAAATTCACATGGGGCAAGTGGATATTGAAAAAGAACATCCAAACGTGGTGAAAATGAAGATTTTAGGTGCCAACCTGATCTCTGTTACACGTGGTACAGCTACGCTCAAAGATGCAGTAGATAGCGCTTTTGAAGAATATTTAAAAGATCCAACCAATTTTATTTATGCGATTGGTTCAGTGGTTGGCCCACATCCATTCCCGAAAATGGTCCGTGACTTCCAGTCAATTATTGGTGATGAAATTAAAGTTCAAGCCAATGATCGATTTGGTGCAAATCCTGACTATGTGGTTGCATGCGTGGGTGGTGGTTCAAATGCCGTTGGTGCATTTACAGCATTCCTCAATGATACAGATGTAAAACTTGTGGGTGTGGAGCCTGCAGGCCATGGTTTAGATACCAATATGCACTCTGCGACGTTGACATTGGGTAAACCAAGTCAAATTCATGGTATGGCATGTTATGTCCTTGAAGATGAACAGGGTGAGCCATTACCAGTGCATTCAATTGCATCAGGTTTGGATTATCCTGGAGTGGGGCCACAACATAGCTTGTTAAAAGACCTAGGCCGTGTTGAATATACAACAGCGACAGACCAAGAATGTTTAGATGCATTCATGACGCTTTCACGTGTAGAAGGTATTGTGCCTGCACTAGAAAGTTCACATGCGGTTGCATGGGCAATTCGTGAAGCATCAAAACTTGCCAAAGATGTGAAGATTGTTGTTAACGTTTCAGGCCGGGGCGATAAAGACTCAGACTATGTGGCTGAAAAATTAGGTTTAAATTAATTACTGCCATTAAAAAAGACTAAGTTGCTCATCATCTGTTGATGGTGCAAAAATCTTTTGCAGTTGTATAGCCCGATCTATATTCGAAGTATCCCAGTTTTTAACTGGGATATTTTTTTTGACATAATTTTTATATATAGTGTGGTTAACGCTTGATGTAATTGGAATTAACTCAGGATGTAGCGCATAAATAATTGCCTTTGCATCTAAAATTTCAGCGATAGACGAAGCAATCTCCAAATTAATCGTACGTCGGTGGTATTGCAGCAGTTCATCGTCTTTCATAGAAACCATTAAGCGTTCTAATTCTAAAATGATGGCATCCAGTTGGTCTAATTTATCTAAAACGGGTTTCAACATAAGAAAGGAAATTGAGAAAAGTAATTAATTTGTAATGTGTGTGTCATTACATATTGTGAGTTGTATGAAGAATTTTGATTTCTAGATTTCCCCCTTAAAGCTTGTTAAGGGGGATTTTTAAGTTTAGCCTGAAATATATTGTTGAAGTTGTTCGATCAGTTTGCGTTGATCATCCATTGCTGCTTTTACAAGGTCGCCGATGGAGATTAAGCCGGTTAATTTCTGTTCCTCAACGACAGGTAAATGACGTAAATGGCGATCTGTCATAAGTTCTAAACATTCTTCGACAGTCGCGGCACTTGTCACGGTGATGACACTACCCGTCATAATTTCGCTGACAGAGGTATCGAAAGATGTTCTTTCCATCAGGGCGATTTTACGTGTGTAATCACGCTCAGACAAAATCCCAACAACTGTGCCTTCATGGGTCACAACGAGGGCACCAATGCCTTTTTGTGCCATCAGGGAAATGGCTTCGAGTACAGTCGCATCTGGGGTGATGGTGTAAATTTCTTGATAAGCTTTGTCTTTAAGTACTTGGGCAACTGTAGTCATATTTTCATTCCTTTATAGTAGTTTTTGTTTAATTTAAATTAACGCGAAATTTGAAAAAAGCAAATACTTTTCAGTGCATGCTGAGGTCAAGCATGCACTGAGGGTTTTATGCCATTTGAATCTTATCTTGGTTAAAAAAGAATAAACGCATTTGCGAGGTTGTGAGCTTGAGACGGATATGGCTAGAGCTATGCAACGCAGGGATGACTTTAAGGCGTGTTAATGTCGGTAATAGCGATGCCTCAAAATCTTCTGGTGTAATGCGTCGTGGAGTGTAGTTGGGCCAATGCTTTTTGGCATATTTATGCGCTTGAATGCCATTTAGCCAAAACGGGAAGATAATATGATCTTGATCGCTGGTCATTGCCCAACCTTGTTGGTGGTAGAGACCCCAAAGGACTCCACAGTACATCATGGTTTTTAAAATACTAATTTTGAAAAATAAATCTTTTGGAATAGGTTTATATTGCTTTAATTTAGACATCATATGCAGCGTGTTGTTGATGTTGCTCCTATTGTAGGAAATTCTTATGAAAAAGCTGTGTAAGCTTTGAACTGGATTGTAAGAATTTATGTAGTTAAAAGTTGAAGGGTGTAAAAAACGCCACCTTAGTGACGTTTTTTTATGCTTGCAAGGTGGCCATGTTCTGCCAATATTGCGCTTTGAGTGAGTCACGTTCTACGCGGAAGCCTTGATAATAAAGTTCAGCCAAAAATAACGCTGCTTTACCATGTCCAGCACGAGCTGCATCTTCCAATTCGTGAACTGCATCGCTGAAGTTCATTTGAGATTGAATTGTGTTTACCGCATTTGCGTATACATGTTCGAGTTCATGTTGAGAGAATTGTTGAATCATATTTAACTCCTTATTCTAATTATGATCATTAAGGGCCCATTCTTTAGCCCTATTAACTAATATAACTAAGTATTATTAAACTAATATTACAATTATCTTGAATTGTCAACTATTCACGTAAATATTTCTAATTTGCTATAGTTTACATGATTAAACAATGAACAATTGTTTTCATGAGTAAAATACTAACATAAGAAGTTGTAGATAATAAGGAGAAGTAAAATGACAAAAGTTTTAGACGGTTTAACTTTAGATTATCCTCCGACATTAGCGCAAATTGTGGAATTGGCACATCTACATCGTCGCAATCTTGATGACGCAATTTTTCATCAGGAGATTCATTTAGGGGATTTTGGTTTAGCACAGCGCAAACGTGTATATGATTTCACACGGGATTTAGATAAGGGACAGCGCTTAGAATTTTACAATGCATACAATGGTGAATTACTCAAAATCGCCGATGATGATGATTTACATCCTGCGCATGCAGAGGGTGGAATGAGTATTTTTGCAGTATTTATCGTTTTGGCGATTATTGCATTGATTCTTTATTTTGCGGTGATACGTACCATTATTCAGTAAATTGTTTAGCTAACTCACAGACTGAAACAGTGGACTGATGCAGTTTTAAGCGCTGTGACTTGAACTTCTTGAACGTCAGCCATACACTACTTTTAACCTGAGGTAGTGTATGACTATTGATTTAGAAAAAATTATTCAATTCAAATCTAAAATACAGCTTGAGCAAATTTATAATATCTTTGTTTCAGTCATGATCGTGGTGATTTTGGTATTGGCTGTGATTGCCTTATATCGTCCTATTTCTGTACAGCAATACCAAAACGTATCACGACTTGCGTTTCAGCAAAGTTATCCTGAAACTCAGGAAATGGCGATGTTGCTGAGACAGCAAGATCGCATCCGTGTGGGTGCTTATCTTAAATTGATGCATGCTTATCAGATGGAGTCTGTACGGGCACATCAACTTCCGGCTTTGGCAGAGGAACAGCCTTAGTCGCAGGGATTATCTTGGTTGGAGCTGCTTGTACATTCTCCTCCAATATCTGCTGTACTTCATTTTTATCTAAGGTTTTACTGACCACAATCACCGTCATATTTTCAGGGTGCATGTAGGTACGAACCGCATTTTGTACATCAGCTACAGTTATTTTTTCCAATAATTTAGGGTACTGGGTCAAATAATCTGGGTCTTGTTGATAAAAGCCCAATAGACCAAGCTGTGCATTGATTGTTGCATTACTGCTGTAATTATTCGGAAAAGCACGCAGCATACCGGCTTTGGTTTCTTCCATTTGTTTTTGATCAATAGGCATTTTGACAAAATCATTAAAGGCTTTATGCGCAACACGAATACTATCTATCAGCTGATCTTGACGTGTTCCATAGCTAAAACTAAAGATACCGGGCGCTTGGCTAAAGCTAAATGCACTATAGGCACCATAAGTATAGCCACGTTTGACACGAAGCTCTTGCATGAGGACCGAGTTAAAACCACCACCGCCAAACATTCGATTGGCTACTTCTAAGGCTAATCGATCTTTGTTATCGCGTGTCGTCCCTAAATGTCCAAATATGACGTTGGCTTGGGTGGAATTGTAGGGAAGATGGATAATATCAAAGCCTTGTTTTTCTTCTGGTTGTGCAAGTGCCTTGGCTTTTTCGCCTTGCTTTAAGTTTCCAGAAATACGTTCTGCAAGGTTTTGTGCTTCTTTTTTGCTGAGTTTGCCTGTAATGGCTATATTTAAGTTTTGAGCAACTAAAAATTGATCACGAAACTTTTTTAAAATGTCTGGGGTGATTTTTTTGATACTGCCATTGGTTCCCGTAATCGGTTCTGCATAAGGGTGTGTGCCGTATACAGCCCGATAGAATCGAATATTCATTAAGCGACTTGGGCTTTCTTGGAGTTGCTTCTGACCAGCTTGGTTATTACTGAGAGCTAAGTTTAGACTAGAGGTTTTAAAAGTCGCATTTTTAATCACGTCCATCATCATGCTTAAAGCAGGTTCTAATTTTTTAGGGTCTGACAATACGCGTAGCCGAACGACAAACATATCTCGATGTGCTTGCACGCTAAATTGAGCACCTGTTTGGTCAAAAACCGAGGCAATTTGCGTTGGATTGTATTTTTCTGTGCCTTCATCGATTAAACGTGCAGCCATGTTGGCAACACCATACAAGCCTTTTCCGACTTCTTCATCACGAGCAGAACCTGCATTAAAGGTCAGTTGAATATCCACCATGGGTAGATCTTGTGACTCAACAAACAGGCTATTCACACCATGTCGGTTTTTCAGCACTTGAACAAGCGGAGCACGGTAGTCTTTATCAATCTGTAAATTCTTTAAACTTTGCAGCATGGGGATAGATTGTAATTGGCTCGGATTATCGTTGAGGTCGGGAACATTTTCCGTATAAGTTTCTGCATGGAGGAGTGAGCCAAACGCAGTGAGTAAGCTTAGGGATAAAATTTTCGTAATAGTCATCACTAATCCTTACAAGACGCTATCTGTGTTTTGGGTTGAGCTGATTTGTTGCTCTGGAATAACAACTTCCGTTTGAGCGGATTTTACTGTTTGATCTGCTTTATTTGAGGTTGTTGGAACCTCCGTCTGTTCTGGAAGTAGATACATGGTGCTTAAATTTTCTCGGACAAAATACGCATTTGCGACACGTTGAATATCTTGTGCGCTGACGTTTTCATATAGTTTTGGTAATTCGTCCATTAGCCTGAAACTGAGCCCATTGACTTCTAAGTTACCGATCGTCTTGGCTTGGCTGCTGATGTCATCTTGGTTATAGACTAAATTGGAGACAAAACGTGTGGTGATACGTTCAACTTCAGGTGTTTTGACTAATTCTGTTTTTAAAGTGTCGATTTCATCTTGTATCGCTTTTTGCGCTTGTTCCATTTTGACGCCATCGGCAGGGAGTGCTGAAATGGTAAACAAACTGTCTCCACGATTGTATGGATCATAAGAAACACTTACAGCAGTAAGTAATTTTCTATCGCGTACCAGTTTGTCTTGTAGGCGCGATGAGATGCCGCTGTCTAAAATATTGCGAATAATATTGAGAGCATAAGCATCTTGTGGGTTTTTTGCGGTAGCCAGTGAGCGTACATTCCACGCCATATACAAATTGGGCACTTGTACGGGTAAATTTAGTTCCATATGACGATAGCCCACACGCTCGAATTCCCTCACATCGTTACGATCAGGTGTTTTGCGTGATGGAATATCACCAAAGTATTTTTGAACTTGACGAATGGCTGCTTCGGCATCGACATCACCGACAATCACCAAAATGGCGTTGTTTGGGGTATACCAATCTTTATACCATTGTTTTAAATCTGCCAATTTGATGTTTTGCAGATTTTTCATGTGTCCAATGACGGGTTGACGATAGTGACTGGTTGGATAAGAAATCCATTTGAAACGTTCATAAGCCAAAGAACGAGGATTGTCATCTGTGCGCTGTCGGCGTTCTTCCATAACCACTTTAATTTCAGGTTCGAAATCTTGTTGTTGCAATCGTAAATTACTCATACGATCCGCTTCGAGCTCCAGTGCCATAGGAAAATAGGCTTTAGGATACAACTGATAATAATTGGTGTAATTGGTGAAGGTTGCAGCGTTGATGCTGCCGCCATAGATACGGCTGAGACGTGTAAATTCATCATTAGGAACTTTGGTGGTTCCTTTAAACATCATATGTTCGAGCGCGTGGGAGATCCCTAATAGATTGCCCGACTCATCACTACTGCCAACACGATACCAAATATGGGTCATTACCATCGGCGCACGGTGGTCTTCACGGATAATGACCTTTAAGCCATTTTTAAGTGTGGTTTCAAAGGTGCTTCGCGTTAATTGGGTGCGTGTGTCAGCATGTAGATTGGGTGCACACCAAAAGCAACTAGTGATGACACAGATAGGAAGCGCAGAGCGAAATAAAGTTTTAAAAAAACAAGGAGAAAATCTGTTTTTATGGGACACAAAGGAATCCATTAAAATGCATTTTATAGTTATCTAGTTTTCCTAAAGTTAATTTTGATTGCAAGTTCAACATGTTGTTTTTTAGTGTGCTTCGCTCTGACAGGCGTGTAGCGACTCAATTTAAGATAACTTATGATAGAATCGGTTTTTTTAACGCAGTGCTTTTCAAGGATTCGGCATGCAACAGCAATCTCATGGGCAGAATAAATTTTTGATTGATGCTGATATCGGTGATGACGATGTCACGCTACCGAGTTTACCTGCGGTAAATGTGCCGATTATCGAGACACCGAAAGTACAGCAAGAAGTTGCTGCACCATTACAAGAAACAGAGTCAGAAACTGAAGACTCGAAGGTGAAAGGCGGCTTCTTTAGTCGTATGAAAGAAGGTCTAGCAAAGTCACGTAAGAACTTGGCAGACGGCATGGTGAATATCCTGATCGGTGGGAAGGAAATTGACGATGAACTTTTAGAGGAAGTTGAAGAGCAACTTTTGGTTGCTGACATTGGTGTCGATGCAACCAAAACGATTATTGCGAACTTAACTGAACGTACTGAACGTGGCGATTTAATTTACTCGCACTCTTTATATAAAGCGCTTCAAGAAGAACTGGTGGCATTACTTGCACCACGTGTTAAACCACTACATATCGACAGCAATAAAAATCCGTATGTGATTTTGGTTGTTGGTGTGAATGGTGTGGGTAAAACCACCACGATTGGTAAATTAGCGAAACGCTTACAAGGTGAAGGTAAAAAAGTAATGTTGGCTGCTGGTGATACATTCCGTGCAGCAGCCACAGAACAATTACAAATTTGGGGTGAACGTAATAATATTGCCGTTGTGGCTCAAGGTCATGGTGCAGATTCTGCTTCAGTTATTTTTGATGCATTTGAAAGTGCTCGTGCAAAAGGCGTAGACGTGCTGATTGCAGACACCGCAGGTCGTTTACATAACAAAGGACACCTCATGCAAGAGTTGTCTAAAGTAAAACGTGTAATGCAAAAAATTGACGCTACAGCTCCACATGAAGTGATGTTGGTGGTTGATGCAGGTACAGGTCAAAATGCCATTAACCAAGTTGAAATGTTTGATGAGGCAGTAGGGCTTACAGGTCTAACCATTACTAAACTGGATGGTACTGCGAAAGGTGGTGTGTTATTTAATATTGCAAGCCGTACCCATGTGCCAATTCGTTTTATTGGTGTAGGTGAGAAAATTGATGACTTACGTCCATTCTCAGCTAAATCATTTGTCGCAGCATTATTTGAAACTGATAAATAAATTGCGTTAAATGTCACATAAACTCCGCAAAATGCGGAGTTTTTTGTTTTTGAGCTTACTGATTGATTTAAAAAGCAACATGTGAATAAATCATAATCAAAATTCAGCCTGATATACCCTTAGAATAAGTAAGGAATTGTTGTTTATATATAAAAATTGCTTTGGGGTGTTTAGGGTGGCGTTACTCGATAAAATTGGTCATGTATTGACTGCGGATATCACTAAAGATTTTAAATTAAAAAAGAAAAATACCGACCAAGAAATAGAAGCGTCCTTTGTTGATCAATTAAAGAAACGTCGCAGTATTTACGAGCTTGGAAAGAAGGTGCATTACAGTCAGGCTTATTTGGCGGAACTGATTCAAGAATCCGTAAGAAGTTGTCCATCTGCATATAATTCGCAAAGCACACGTATTGTAGTTTTATTTGGCGAATCTCATCAAAAATTTTGGGACATTGTAAAAGACGTACAACGCAAGAATGTTGCGAGTTATATTTTTGAAGGTGTGGCGCTCAAAATAGATCAGTGTGCAGCTGGCCTGGGAACTGTACTTTTCTATGAAGATCAAGTTGTGATTCAACAATTACAAAAGAAAGTGCCATTAAGTGCAGAAGATTTTCCAGTGTGGTCGGAGCAAACGTCTGGCATGGCGCAATTCGCAGTATGGACTTCGATCGCAGATGCAGGTTTAGGCGCATGTTTACAACACTATAATCCACACATTGATTATGCCGTTGCCGAACACTTTAATATTTCAAAACAATGGCTGCTACGTGCGCAGTTGGTCTTTGGTTCAATTGAAGGTCAAGCGCCTGAACGTTTAGAACCAGAAGATCAAGATCAGTTTAGAATTTATGAGTAATTTCTATGTTCTGTAGGTTGCTTTGATTTCTGCTGTCCTAAAGACTGTGAACCAATATTTGAATGTAAGTGGGTTGTAGGTATTTAGATGCTTGCAACTGATTGTTCTAGAAATAAGACACAATGTTGTAAATATAGTCATGCAACTGTTAAAAACATCACCTATTATAAATCTCAACTTAGTCAGCTAATTGAAAATAAAAAGAGGTCTTGTAATGTCATTCTTGAATCAAATCGAACAACGTCGCACAATCTATTCTATTGGTAATAACGTGAGTTTATCGCAAGATGAAATTGAGCAAACCATTAAAAATGCAGTACGTTTAAGTCCGTCATCATTTAACTCTCAAACGTCTCGTGTCGTTATTCTGTTTGGTGATGCACATCAAAAATTCTGGAATATCGTACGTGAAACTTTACGTAAAATTGTACCTGCAGATGCATTTGAAGGAACCAATGGCAAGATTAATAGTTTTGCAGCAGGTTTTGGTACAGCATTATTTTATGAAGATCAGGCTGTAGTAAAAGCCCTCCAAGAACAATTTGCACTTTATGCAGATAATTTCCCAGTATGGTCTGAACACTCAACAGCGATTGCTCAATTTGCTACTTGGACGGCTTTGGCTGAAAAAAATATTGGTGCGTCATTACAACATTACAATCCAATTGTTGATGCTGAAACAGCTGCGGCATTTGATGTGCCAGATCAATGGAAACTACGCGCACAGCTTGTTTTTGGTTCGATTGAAGCACCTGCAGGTGAAAAAACCTTTATTGCAGATGAAGAACGATTCAAAACATTCAAGTAATGATGGTGTGATGAATTAAAAAGGATGCTTTGAGCATCCTTTTTTTATATGCAAAATTCTTGAATGAATATCAAAATAATGTCTTGAAACAAAATATACAGTGATTGTTAGATGTCATAAGATTGTCATATATGCATTGCATAGTGCATTCGAAACTAAATAATTGATAAAGAGTGATAATGATGACTTTAAGATTAACTGTTGCTGCTGCAGCGCTGATGTTAAGTAGTGCCGGATTTGCAGCTGTAACTTTGACTGTTCCGGAAGAAATCAAAATAGTTGCAGTTAATGATCAAGAAGTTACAGGTGGTTTATTTCGATCTACAGAGAAATATAAGCTAGATGCAGGTGAAAACGTATTAACTGTACGTTATAGCGAATTTTTTCAACATGCTGATAATTCGCACGATATATTAAAATCAGGAGTTGCTGCTATTCGCACTCCAGCACTGATTGATGGTCAAGAGTACCGTTTAGGTCTAGTCAATGCACCAAGAGATTTTGATGCTGCGCAAAAATATAAAGACCAACCAATATTTGGGTTGTATGACAAATCTAATCAATTACTTGTGCAGCAAGCTGGGGCAAAGAAAGAACAAAAATCGATTTTCTCCAATGGTGTATTGGGTAATGCCGTAGATTTTACGAAGAAAGAAGCTGTGCCAGAAAATCAACCGGCACCTGTTTATGCACAATCCGTAACAGTAAAGCCAACGAACGTAGCCGTTCCTGTAGCTGCTCCAAAAAATATAGCTGTTCATCAAAATGGAGTAGATCAACAATTAATTCAGCTTTGGCAGAAGGCTAGTAAAGCTGAACGACAAAAATTCATGAGTTGGTTGGCTGAGCAAGCAAACTAAAGTTACTTTCGTAACTTTATTAGTTTTCTTGAAATCCGCGTTATTTGAAAAGTCCGTTGAATTACGGGCTTTTTAGATTGAAGAATATAAAAATCACCAAGAATTATAAAATTCGTCTTTCATAAAGCAAAATATACGGATATATTGATTTTTAAATAAGCAATAAATTGCTTTTAGTTTAAAAAATATACATTCAAGCGCAATATCGTAGAAATTTCTATGATAGGGGCTTGTGTTTGTTTTGAAACTCTATAGAATACGCTGCATACCAACGCAGACAGCTATAAACATAAGGTTTTGAGTTGTTTGATGTTGTTTTCTTATTTGCTGACGAAGCATTAAGAAGATCATTAAGAGATTATGAAGAACAACTTGTGTGGATTTTTACTGATTGATCGATCGAAATTATTTTCATTGATTAATGGTAGAAATTACTCGAAGTTTATTTGAGCAAATTTTTGTCAGTAATTGATGAGCCAAGATTGGTACACTATATGTACTATTGATTTTAAACTGAAGAGTTTGATCATGGCTCAGATTGAACGCTGGCGGCAGGCTTAACACATGCAAGTCGAGCGGGGGAAGGTAGCTTGCTACTGGACCTAGCGGCGGACGGGTGAGTAATGCTTAGGAAT